>CAYSWE010000047.1:0-15491 GCA_964434515.1 uncultured Phycisphaerales bacterium
ATGCGTTACGAGTCGTTCGTTGCCGTTTTTCTCTTGTTGCCCTGCGGTTTGTTGAAAGCGCAGACGCTGGGAGGTGTCGGGTCGTCGGTTCCTATGGACTACAGCTACACCGCCGGAGCGGAGACCGGTACCATCGCCGTTGCAGACAATTCTGCTGTACTGCGGTGGTCGATCACGTCGTCTACGCCGGTCGTGCCGAATCCTGTCACGGTTACACTGCCATTCGACCGTGCCGGGGGGGTCCAACTTCTTGCGAGCACGAAGAAGTCCTTTGTCGTCTCTGGTCTGAATTCGACCACTCGCAAAGGGTGGATCGTCAGAGGGCGCCTTGTCGGTGATGCTTCCTCGGCTCAGCGCGGCGTTGTTCTGCTCGAGCGGAAAGAATACGACACATCCCTGGACCCATCCGATGTTTTCTGGAAAGCCAGTGAGCACAGGTTGTATGTTCTCAACGAACATGGGCCGGCTTCGACGGTGTTGGCGGCTCCTTGGTCCGGTGCCGGAGCGCTGCCGACGGCTTTTGAAGTCGCTGCTAGCAGCCAAAGTCCCGGTCTTTCCATGCTGATGGCGCTGCGGCTGTCCGACACATACGATCCCACAGGCGCAGGCATTGTTGCTGGACCTTTCGCCAATATAGACTTTCAGGTGTCCTTCGGCGGCGCCTATATCCAGAAGGTCAACGGTTCCTGGGTCGTAACTCCGTTCTCTGGTAAGTCTGAAGACCCTCCGGGTTGGGAAGTGTTTGGCAGTCACTATGTCAACGCCCACCCGTCGGCGCCTCTCTATGTTCGGGGCGTAGTCGGTTCGTTCCGTCTCGTTGATGGCGTGACAGGGGGGACCGTGTATTCTGGCCATTGTTCCAATGCGAGCAGCTGGGTCTCCATCCCTGGCGGTTTGATGGTTGCAGGCTTCCCGTATTCCGTGGTTGGGTCCTCGGCACAACCGAGCAGTGTGTTGGAGCCGCTGACGCGTTATGGTTATCCGGGCGGCTCGATTTCTGCTCAGCGGGGTCTTTCGATCAGCCGGGGCAGCTTCTCTGCTGAGGGAGCGCACGTCAATAGTCCTGAGTTTGCGCTGCTCGGTGATCTTGGGGTGCGACCGCCTGCTGTCGTCCCGACTTCTCCGGTCGTCGTGACGCTACTGATCGGGGAGAGCGTCCCCGGGACGCCACCACCCGTCTCTGTCGTTCATGGCGTTTCGTGGCTGAACAGTCCCATCGTCGCAGCTTCGCTGAATGTCCCGATCGTTCCTGGATTGCGTGTCGGGCCGTTTCTCTTCGATCTACCGATCCCTGACGACCCCGGGCTCGAAGGTCACCATATCCTGTTTCAGTACGTTGCCACGCTGTCTGCTTCGGAGCTTGTCGTCTCCGATGTCTTTGGAGCTCCCATTCGTCCGCGTGGTCCGGGGCCGTCTGCCAGTCGCCAACGGTCCGGGCAGTCCAAGTCGTCGAAGCGGCTCGGTGCATTCATGAAGCGGATGCTTGCCGAGCGGAAGACTCCCCCAAAAGCGGTCACGGTACTGACGCGGCGATTGTCCTGGCGGAAGTGTCTGCTTGGATGCGCTTTGTCATCGGCTTGGAAAGACTACCGTGTAATGAACTCCGGCGATCCGAAGCTTCGGCGGCTGTTGGCTGGCGTGGAGCGGATGGCGCACAAGCTGAAGGAGCGCTAGCCCTGATCGTCGCCGGGCCATAGGCCGGAGGCCTCCATTACAGCTCGATGTGCGTGCCAATCTCGATCACGCGCTCGGGCGGTATGTGGAACTCGCGGGGGGCAGGCACCGAGTTGCGCGCGATGCTGGCGAAGAGACGCTCGCGCCAGAGGGGCATGCCAGGCCGCTCCGTTGCGAACAGGGTCTCCCGGCCTAGGAAAAACGTCGCGCTCTCCGGATCGACCTCTACGCCTTCGTCGGCGCAACGGGCGAGGATGTGGAACATGTTGGGTTCCTCCATGAAGCCGTAGTGACCGATCACCCGGGTGAAGTGATCCCCGAGGCGCGACACCTGGATACGCTCGTCGCGGCGGACTCGTGGTCGGTCCTCGGTCACGAGCGTCAGGAACAGGTTCTGCTCGTGGAGGACGCGGTTGTGCCGCATGTTCTGGAGCAGCGTGGCCGGCGTTCCTTCCGGCGTTCGCGTGAGAAAGATCGCGGTCCCGGGGACCATGACCGGCGGATGCTCGCCCATGTCTTGGCGGAGGTCGCTCAGGCTGCCGCTTTGCTCGGCGATGCGCAGGGCCAAGAGCTCCCGGCCACGCCGCCACGTGGACATGGCGATGTAGCCGAGGATGCCGACCAGGATGGGGATCCAACCGCCGTGCAGGATCTTTAGGCTGTTCGCGATCAGGAAGACGATGTCCACGATGAGGAACGGCACCGTCGCGCCGAGTGCCGCCCAAAGTGGCCACTGCCAGCGCTCGCGCATCAGGACGAAGACCAGGATCGTCGTGATGAGCATCGTGGCCGACACGGCGATACCGTAGGCCGCCGCAAGCCCGCTGCTGTTACCAAACGTAATGGCCAGCACGACCGATGCGACCAGCAGGAACCAGTTGATCGCCGGCACATAGATCTGGCCGATTTCATCCTTGGATGTGTGCAGGATACGGATTCTCGGCAGATAGCCGAGCCGGACCGCCTGGCGTGTCAGAGAGAAGGCGCCCGAGATGACCGCTTGCGAGGCGATGATCGTGGCGAAGCATGCCATGATCACCGTCGGATAGAGGGCCCACGTCGGGACAAGCAGGAAGAACGGATTGCTCACGGCCTCTGGGTGGTCGAGCAGCAGCGCGCCTTGCCCAAAATAGTTCAGCAAGAGACACGGGAGGACGACGGCAAACCAAGTGCGGCGGATGGCACTCTTGCCGAAGTGGCCCATGTCCGCGTAGAGCGCTTCGGCGCCGGTCACGGCGAGGAAGACTGCGCCGATCGGAAGCAGCGCGCCCGCACCATGGTTCCAGAGGAAGCCGAGCCCGAGTCGAGGGTCCAGGGCCAGAAGCGTCGCCGGTTGCCGGAGGATCGTGGCGAAGCCAAGCACGCCCAGATACAGAAACCAGACCAGCGTCACGGGTCCGAAGATGAGACCGATCCGTGCCGTGCCCTTGTACTGGAAGGCAAACAGGAGGATCAGGATGACGACGGTGATGGGCACGACGTAGGGATCGAACACCGGCGTCGCCACGCTCAGGCCTTCGACCGCGCTAAGCACGGAGATCGCCGGTGTGATCATTCCATCGCCGTAGAGGAGCGCCGCGCCGAACAGCCCGAGAATTACCAGGAGAGGTCTGCGTGCAGCCGCCACCTTCGCCTTGCGCCGGAGTAACGCGAGGAGGGCGAGAATCCCACCCTCGCCTTCATTGTCAGCGCGCATGACGATCGCCAGGTACTTGACCGAGAGCACGATCATCAGCGCCCAGAAGATCAGGCTCAGGATGCCGAGGATGTTGGCGCGATCTGGCGCTAGCTCATGCGCTTCGTGAAAGCATTCGCGAAAGGCGTAGAGGGGGCTCGTACCGATGTCGCCGTAGACGACACCGAGGGTTGCGAGCATGAGCCCCGCGTAGCGTTGCCCGCCGGCCGAGGACTCGTGTTGTGCATGATGCTCCATGCGCACAAGTTGGCGCCAGGTCCCTCCGGATGCGAATCAAGATCCCAACATTTGCTCGCGCTTCTAGCAGCCCCGGAGGGTATCAGCGCTCGTGGCGCTCGGCGCGCACAAGCGGGAAGGCCTCTTGGCGCAGCAGGTCTCGGGGCATGTCGTCGTCGCCGCGATAGCCGAGACGTTTGGGCGAACGCTCACGCGGCCAATAGGCGGTGCCGAAGAGGTAGTCCCACAGGCTCAGCACGATGCCGAAGTTTTTCGCGATGCCGCCTTCGGTGGAGGCATCGTGGTGCCAGAGATGCATGCCCGGGCTGTTGAAGACATAGCCGAGCCTGCCGATCTCGACGCCCAGATTCGAGTGGTTGAAGTGGCCCCAGGCGGTCGCGAAGACGGCGACGGCGAACAGCGGCTCGGGCGAGCCACCCAGCCAGAGGAGTGGAACGTAGAGCAACGAGCGATAGACGATCAGCTCCATCCAGTGGAAGCGGAAGTTGCCGGCCCAATCCATCTCGTGGATCGAGTGGTGCACCTTGTGGAACTGCCAGAGCAGTGGCACTGCGTGCAGCAGCCGGTGCACACACCACTGCAAGAAGTCGCTGACCACGAGATAAATCACGAACTGCAGAGCGAACGGGGCGCTGTCCAGCGGTCGGGACTCGGGGAGCAGCGAGAGCTGCTCAAGCAGCCTTCCCGTGCGCAGCGCAACTGCTCCGATCACTCCGCCGGTCAGCACGGCATAGAAGTGACCGTTGAACACCAAGTAGAATAGGTCGTTGGCGAGTTGGGCGCGCAGTACCGGCTGCTTGCGGCGCGCCGGGTGGATTCGTTCGGCGATCGCCGCGCCGAGCGACAGAATCAGGAGCCACGACAGGTAGGACATGGCCTCGATTCTGCCAGGCGGTGCACGAAACTGCTTGGTGCGAAACCGCCAGATGCGGCCGCGCTGCTAGCGGTCCGACAGGTTGGCGCGAAGGCCGTTGCTGAGCGCGGCGCCCAAGGCGTTGGTTGTGTCGAGGACCGCGGACTGCTGATAGAGGGTCGTGCCGATGAAGGCCCGGCTCGACGGCAGCGGGATCGGCAGCGTGAGGCGCCCAGCGCCATCCGTAGGAAACGGGAAGACCAGGTCGGGGCTGGCGTAGAGCCTGCACCCGGGCGCTCCTGCGGCCCGCAGGGCGAACGGTAGGCGCGCAGCACCCCACGTCGTATCGGACGCGCCGGTCACGATGAGCGCGATCGAGTTGCGCCTAGCGTTGGTCAGCGACAGGGTGAAGCGCGAACCAATCACCGGCAGCGTCGTGGCCGTGAGGTTCGGACGACCGTTGCTCCCGACGCACGCCGTGCCATAAGGTTGCGTCGAGGCGCCGGCCTCTGGCGTGTCATAGCGGATCAAGAGTTCCGGTCCGGGCCACTGCACCTCGATGCCGTGGTGCAGGGTGTCGGCGCGGGTGTAGAGCGTGTTTCGGCCGGACCGGAGCACGCCGAGCGGGACCGGGATCTGGCTGTACGCTAGATCGTGATTCTTGCCGATGTTCGGGACGAGGCGACGGTTGTTGACACCGATCTCCTTGCCTTCGACGCCATTCCACGTCGTCAGGAACATGCGCGCCGCTTCGGCCTTCTTCAGGTTGTGAGTCACGTTGGTCTCACACTCGAAGAACGGCGTGTGGTAGCGCGCCTGCCAGTGCTTTGGAATGTTGGTGTTGCGGTATTTGAGAACGGTCTTTGCGCGACGCAGCGAGAGGTTGGCCACCGGCGGTGTCACGTAGATCATACCGTTCTTGTCGGTGATGCGAGCTACGACGTGGATCGGCTGCAACTGCGTCGGAACCCACTTCGTGTTCCAACGGACGGTCCAGGGCGCCGAGGTCGTCGAGCCGATGTGCTTGCCGATCTTCCCGTAATGGAAGTTGTACTGCCACTGGCGTTCGATGCCGTTGCCTTGCCAGCACACATCGTCGTAGTGACCGACAAAGTCGACCTGGCGGATGTTGCCCGCCGCGTTCGACGCAATCTGGAACGTCGGGTTGGATCCGAGGATTGCCCCCGAACGCACGTTCGAGATCGTCGCGGTCGTGTGTGGCTTGTTCGAGTTGTAGTAGACCCGGAAAATGACGCCGTAGATCAGGAACTGCGGCCACAGGCGACCGAGATCATTGCCGCCCTTGGCCTGGCAGAGGAACTCGAACTTGTTGCCTCCCTGCCGCAGCTGGCTGAGCGGCACCTGCAGGACCGGGTAGCGCATGGTCAGAAACGCGTTGGTAGGAGCCTTGCGCCCCTGTCGACCCGGGATCAGGCTCGGCGACGGGTCCGGAATCGCGATCCAGCCGTTGCCGTTGACGCGCATCCGCGGAGCGTTGGTGCCGGCGTGCGACTGCAGCTTTTCGATCACCACTTCGCCCTTGCGGGCCCCCCGCAGGTCGCCGATCTGAATAGAATTGACCGGATTCGGCAGGAATTGCCGAGCACCACTCATCGTGGCATCCGGACCCGTGCAGCGCTGCCAGTTCGAGTTGGGTCGCCAGACGTATTCGCGGAACACATCGCCGGAACCGAACTGAGCTCGGGCTGCGGTGGCGAAGAGAACCGTGCAGACCACGAGGGCGCACGGCAAAGCAAGAGTGCTTCGGTTCATGGAACGGTGAGATTGGTCCGAGTTGGAGTCGCGCGAACTGCCGTTCACTTGGCAGTTTGCGTCCTTACGTATCCGCTTCTGGCGGAGGTCCGTCCGTTCAGTTTTTTTGCACCGGCCCGCCCCGTGGCGCCTGGCCGGGTGGAAGAACTCGCCGCCCGTTGCGTCGGACGGTTTTTCGACACCTCCGCCCCGGAGTGTTGATCCTTTGTCGGGAAATTCACCAGGTTTCATGCTACGAACGACTCTCGCGGCGCAGGCGAAGATTGGGTTGGGGACGGCAAGCCGCCTTCTACGCGTCGTTTTCGTCGCGGCATGCGTGGCGCCATCGGTCCGCGCCCAGACCGCACACGCGCCGCCACGACTCCGCGTCGCCTGGACGCGGCAGGTTGGAGCCCCGTCGTTCGGATCGGCCGCGGTCGCCGACATCGATGGGGATGGCAGACTCGAGGTCGCCTTCGGAACCTACTTCGGCGACGGCTCGCTCTACGTCCTCAACGCCGAGGATGGCAGCAAGTACTGGCGCTACCACGCGGACGACACCTGCTGGGATGCGTCCGTCCGCTTCGTCGATCTGGACCGCGACGGGCGGCTCGAGCTGATCGCTGCGGCCTCGAGTCGCGGACGTCTGCTCGCGTTCGATGCGCGCACGGGGGACGCGCTCTGGCGCTATGAGCCAGACCCGCTCGAGTGCATCGACTCACCCTCGACCATCGCCGACATCGATGGGGACGGCGCTCTCGAGGTCGCCTTTGGAACGTTTGCCGGTCGCATCCACGTCGTCGACGAGAAGGGACTGCGGCGGCGTGTCTTCGACGTCGCGGGCGGCTACTTGCAGACCGGGCCCGCCGTTGCCGATCTCAATGGGGACGGCACACTCGACTTTGTTTGCGCAACCTTCAAGAGCGACAACCACGTCTATGCAATCGATGGCCGCACCGGCGCGCGGCTCTGGAGCTTCCGCATTCCCGGCAACCATCTGGGTTCGTATCACGGCGGCTCGTTCGGAGAACTCGACGGCGACGGCGTGCTGGAGTTCGTTTTCTCGGCGTACGACGGCAGGGTCTATTGTCTTCGTGCGTGCGATGGCGCCGAGCGGTGGGTTGTCGCACCCGGCGATCGCTGCTTCATGTCGCCGTGCACGCTCGTGGATGTGGATGGCGATGGGCGACTCGAGGTGGCGATCGCAGGTGAGCGTGTCAGTCTGCTCTCTGCCCACGGCAGGATCCTCTGGAGTCGTTTGTGTGTCCAACCAGGGGGCTTTGATGCCGTCACTCGCGGGGTCAGCGTTGCGGACCTCGACGGCGACGGTCACGTGGACCTCGCATCTCTCTCGGGAGAAGGATTGTTCTTGGTGTTCGACGGGATGACTGGCACGCGGATCTACGAGTACGATGCCGCTCAGCTGGCCAAGCGCCCTGTTCGCTCGACGTCGCATGGTGTCACGCTGGCCGACCTGACCGGGGACGGTCACCTCGATGCGTTCTTTGTCCTTGGCGGCATTCTGCCGCGGCCACACGGGCTCGCTGTGTGCCTAAGTGGCTTTGCCGGGACGACATGTGGGTGGTACACCCATCGCCACGACAACCGCGGCAGCGGGAACGCGAGTGCCCGTGTGCGGCCGGCGCTGCGCAGTCGTATCGAGGAGTTGTCGCCGCACGCGATGTCCGTGGCGCGACCGCGCCGTGCGCCCCGCGTCAATGAGCGGGCGGCGTCAGCTCGGCGGGATCCCTGATGGACGGATGAGTCTGTCTATGCGATGGACGCTGCCTTGGGTTCGTGCCATCCTGTTTGGCGTACTCGAGCATTCCGGCAACCACCGGAAAAGGAGGATCGATGCGCGTCGAAGAACTCATGACAGCCGAACCCTACGTCTGCCGGACCGACGATTCCCTGCAGGCTGCGGCTCAGCTGATGTGGGACAAGGATTGTGGCTGTCTTCCGGTTGTGGATGGCGAAGGACAGTTGGCCGGAGTCATTACGGACCGTGACATTTGCATGGGGGCGTTTACGCAGCGCCGAGCTCTCGATCGCGCGCGCGTCGTCGATTCGATGCAGCCGCGCGTGCGCGCATGCGGGCCGCAGGACAGCGCGCAGGATGTGCTGGAGCTCCTGGCGGAGCACAAGATCCGTCGCGTGCCCGTGATCGACTCGACCAGGCACGTGGTCGGAATCATTACGCTCGGCGATCTGGGACGGGCCGCCGCCGCGCGCAAGCCCGGGGCGCGCAGCGCGAAGGGGCCGAAGGCCGACGAAGTCGTGGCGCTGTTCGCCGCAGTCACGACGCCGCGTCGGGCGACGAGTGTCGTCGAACTCACTCCGCAGCACACGAAAGTGCGGAGCCCGACGAAGAGGCCGAAGGCCTCGACCAAGCGAGCGAGCGCCACCGCCGGAAAGTCGGCGGCGCGCACGCCGGCGACCAAGAGCAAGCGCAAGCCCGCAACAAAGAAGCGGTAAGAGTTCGTCTTCAGAACGAAGCTGGGTCCTGGCCGCGCAGCATCGAGTTTCCGTCCCAGGTCTCCCTGCGGTCGGCCCTCGGTCGCGACTCGAGCTGGCTCGGGTCGAAGCGCCCGCTCTGGGCGAAGAACTCGACCGGGTTGCGCCACACGAGTCGGTCGATGTCGTCCGCGCTGAAGCCAGCGAGTTCCATCCTCAGGACGGTCTTCGGGACCGAGAGCGGGTCGCTCACGCCCCAGTCGCAAGCACTGTTGATCACGATTCCTTCGACACCGTACTCACGCAGGATCTGCACAGTGCGCTGCGGGTTCATCTTGGTGAATGGATAGATCGAGAAGCCTGAGAGGCAGCCCAACTCGCGCGTCAGCGGCAGGGTTTCTTCGTTGCCGTGGTCCAATAGGACGCGCTGCATCGGGAAGCTCATGTCCTTGAGGATCGCGATGCTGCGTTCGAAGCCGCGCTTCTTGTCGCGGTGGGGTGTGTGAATGAGAACCGGTAGCTTGTGTTGGACTGCGAGTTCGAGCTGCGCGATGAAGAACTTCTCTTCCCTGGGCGTTTGGTCGTCGAGGCCGATCTCGCCCACGCCGACGACGCTGTCCTTCTCGAGGTAGCGCGGCAGCATTTCTAGCACCGCATCGTTGACCCGGTCGTCGTTTGCCTCGCGCGGGTTGAGCGCCATCGTGCACAGGTGCCAGATACCCTGCTGCTCGGAGCGAAACCGTTCCCAGCCGATGATGGTATCGAAGTAGTCGACGAAGCTGCCGGCGGACGTGCGATTCTGGCCGAGCCAGAACGCCGGTTCGAGTACGGCTCGCACGCCGCAAAGCGCCATCCTCTCGTAGTCGTCGGTGACCCGACTGAACATGTGGCAGTGAGGTTCGAAGATTCGCATCGCTGTAGCTCTCTTGGTTGCGTCTTTGTGCTTGCTTCCGTTCTCGTGCGGCAGCGTCTGCAACGTCGCCGTCCGGTCGAGGCTCAGTCGGAATCGATCGCGGTTTGGAGCGCCGCGCGGATGTCCGGACGCTTCTCGTCGGACAGTCTCGCGGCCGCTGCGGCGATGAGCTCCGCATCACCGAGGATCGCCACCGCCTCCGCCGCGGCTAGGCGTTGCTCCGGATCCGCGTGCTCGAGGCCGGCGCGGATGCGAGCCAGCGAGCCCTCGATCGGGGCACGGGCAATCACGCGATTCGTGTCTGCCCAGATCGGGCGGCCAGCTGCCTCGCGCTCCGTCGCCAAGCCCGTGACCATCCGGGTCAGCTCCGAACTCGCATGGCGCTCGATTCCGAAGAAGCGCTGCAGTCGCACACCGACGAACGCCGCCTTGAGGAGGACCTTGTAGCCGTCGACGGCTTGGAATGTGGGCAGCTGTGCATCGATCGCGCGCGCGACCAGATCCGAATCGCAGACGCAAGCTTCGAAGTGCACCTGCGTGTTCGTCCTCTGCGCCTCGCCGAGCAGCTGGATCGTCGCTTCATGAATCGACAGGCAGGCGAGGCTCCGTAGCAGAATCGTACGTTCCTCGAAATCGCCGTGTAAGAACAGGTCGATCAACTGTGCATCGTCCGGCGTTGCGCTTCGGATCAGAGCCAGGCCACCGGCATCGCAAGTGCGCCATGCACCGAAGTCGACGATGAAGTTGGGTTCCTGGATGATCTCGGGAGTCAGCTGAGTGCGACCCAGCTGGCGCGCGAGCGACGGAAACACCGCGGGCAGAGCCGCCGGGTCTCGGCCGACGCGAGCCTCGGTCGTGCTGAGCCACGCAGCGGCTTCGGCGGATAGCGAACCTTGAAGGTGGGAATCGAGATCGAACATCGCCCGTTCAAGCCTACGCGAGCCGCGCGTGGACGCCAGCGTTGGCCTGCGGTTCAAGTCGATTGTCGAGGACGTCGATCTCTGCGACAGTGAAAGGGAGGTAAGACGCCTTGCGCATCGGAATCCTGCATGGCTACGAGCTCACCGGCTCCGGCAGCAACGAATACAATCGGTATCTCTCGCGCGCGCTGGCTGACGCCGGGCACGAGGTGCACCTGTTCTGTCGCGAGCCCAGGCCTGCGACGATCGACCACGCATCGAAGGCCATTGCCTGGGGGTTCGACGGCGAGTCGGAGTTGTTGTTCGAGCGCGAGACCGGGGCGGAGTGCGTGCTCCATGTGTTGCCGCATGCCTCGGTGCGGCCGGTCTTTCTCACCGACAAGCAACGGCCTGGCAACGTCCAGTCGTTTTGCGACCTGAGCGACGCCGAACTCCACGAGTATCACACCCAGACGGTCGCCGTCCTGCGGCACGTGCTCGCGTTGCATCCCGTCGACGTGCTCCACGCCAATCACCTTGTCTGGCAGCCGCAGGTCGCCGCCGAGGTGGCTGCCGATTTGGGGATGCCTTTCGTCGTCTTCCCGCATGGCAGCGCGATCGAGTACACCGTCCGAGAGGATCCGCGCTACTTGGCGGCGGCCCGCGAGGCGCTGCTTGCTTGCGATGGGCTCGTCAGCGGAAGCCGGGAGGTGCTGCGGCGCATCCTAGATCTCTACCCCGAACATGCGGATGTGCTGCGGGCCAAGAGCGAGATCGTCGGTGTCGGCGTCGACACGTCGTTGTTCGAGCCGGTCGAGCGTGAACGACGTGCGGTCAGCATCGCGCAACTCGATGGCGATTGGCGGGGCAAGTCGGCGGCGCAGCGCGCGGCACTCGCCGAGCGGCTGTCAGCGGGCGACTTCGAGGCCGTCTGCGACTACCGGGATGCGTATGAACATGGGCAACCGGACGCCGATCTCCTCGCGCGGCTCGAAGACTTGCCGTGGCAGGACGGCAAGGTCTTGTTGTTCGTTGGCGCACTCACGGCAGGGAAGGGGCTGCAGTCGCTGATCGCCGCCTTACCCGCCGTCTTGGAACCTCACCCGACGGCGCACCTCGTCGTCGTGGGCAGCGGTGCCTACCGCGAGGTTCTCGAGGGCCTCGTGCACGCGATCACGACCGCCGACGAAGCCTTGTTCGGCTGGTTGGTGCAACGTGGTTTCGACCTCGACCGGAGCAATCTTTCGGGCGCATGGCAGGACGTCGGCACGGCGATGCCGCGGCGTTGCGATCTTGCTGGCCATGTGCACTTCGTGGGGCGCCTCCAGCACGAACAGCTGCGCTTCCTGTTTCCGTGTGCCGACCTGGCGGTGTTCCCGTCGATCGTCCCCGAGGCCTACCCGCTCGTCCTGATGGAGGCACTCAGCAACGGCGTCTTCCCGGTCGTGTCCGACTTCAGCGGGTTCCGGGATGGTTTGGATGCGCTCGAGCAGCTCGTCGGCAAGGACGTGGTCGAGCCGATGCGGCTCCCGGTCGGCCCGGCGCGCACGGCCGGCATCGCCAGCCGGCTCAATGCACTGCTCAGCGGTCGCCCCGCCGATCAGCCTCGGCTACGCGAGATTGCGACGCGGCACTACGACTGGAGCGTGCGCGCGCGCGAACTCGTTGTCGCCTGGGAGGCGATCCTCGAGCGCACGCACGACGCCGTTTGATAGAAAAAACGACTCTGACACGTTTTTTCTATCGAACGGCTTTCCACTCGCTGACGCGGTCGAAGCGGGCGGGTGGGTGGAGCACGAACTTACGGTCCTGCTTGAGCTGCGCGAGGATGGACTCGCAGCGCCGGATGTAGGCGCTGTCCTTGGTCTGGCGCGCGTAGCGTAGGGCGATCTTGACGGCGGCCCAGTTCCAGACATCGAAGTCGGTGCCGCGATGGTCGGTTGCTTGCGTGCGGTCGAGGTAGGCCGAAGGTGGAATCGGCTTGCCCTCGTCGGCGCCGCGCCGGTAGCGCACGTTGACGCCGACGACCCATCGCCCGGCCTTGTTGTGCCACCAGCCATAGGTGATGAAGGACTTGCAGAGGCGCCGTAGCAGGATGTGGCCGCGTGCGTTGTTCACGAGTTGGTTGGCCGCATCGATGCCGACGATGCCGAGGCCCTCTTGCCACGGCGTCCAGTACCAATATTTGCCTTTGAGTGCCCGGCCGTCGGGCTCGAAGAACCCCAGCGGCGTCACCTTCCAGTTCTTGTGTTTCGGGTTGAGGACCTTCTGGAAACCCTTGTTGAAGCGCTCGTTGAACCGGTTCCGGATGCGTTCGTCACCCGTAACGAGGTAGTGCCATGCGACGGACCGCATCGACCGACCGACGGCGCGGGGTTCGCCGAGCCAGCGCAGCTTCGCGGAACCGAGCAGCCACCCCTCGACCTCGTGCTCGATCAGGTGCAGACCGAGATGCGAGCCTGTCAGCAGGGTCCAGCCGGCGAGGTTGTTCGACGACATGTGCGACCAGTCTTTCGGGGCCATTGGGCCGTTCCATGGCGTCGGCGTCCATGGCTTCTTGCCGAGGCGGTCCGGGCTCACGTTGGGATGGAAGTGCGGGTAGAGCCCCCAGAAGACGAGCTTCGGGTGGTTCTCTGCGCGGATACGCCGGCCATCCGGCTCGTAGAAGTAGCTCGGTCGACCTGCCTCGAAGAGAATCGAGTGGCCCACCTCGTACAGATGCGCCGGATTGCCGAGCTTCGGTGCTAGCGCTGGTGCGAGCTTCGTCGATCCGAAGTCTTGCTGATCGCCGGTGAAGGCGGGAATGCGTCGCAGGCCATAAGGCGGCAAATCCCACATGGATCCCTTCGAGGCGAACAGATCCCGGAACCGGGCGCTCACCTCACGGGCCGCCGCTTGGCCATAGCCGCGGCTCGCCTTGTTTTCGTCAGGATGGAGGTCGGGGACAACGCCCCAGGGGCCCCAGCTGCCGGCCCAGTTGAGCGCCTGGCCGACAACCGGTGCATGCAGCTCGGCCAAGAGGGTCGCGAACTCTTCGACCTTGGCCTTGGTCCAGAACAGTAGCCGGCCCTTGAACGCCATGCCCTGACCGAAACCCAGCCAACTCGGCCCCGAGAGGATGACTCGAAAGCGATCCCCGACGAACGTTGGGTCCTGGCCCCCTCGGACGCGATTGTAATGCACGTGGGGAAAGACTTCGGGGGACGTCTCGATGCCAAGCCCATCGAAGGTCTGCACCATCTTCTGGGTCGTGGTGTCGGAGTTGGTGACTGTGAGTTCGAAGTTGACCGTGCGGTATGCCGTGTAGACGTAGAACCACCAGTTGACGACCAGCATCGATCCGGGGACCCGTCCCCACGCGTGGAACACGACGCGCGCCGGGCCCTCCTCGGCGATCTCCCACTTGGTCGGGGTCCACTCGACCGGCTTCTTGTCGATCAGCATCGCCAGGACCGGGACGAGCCCCGGCCTCGAGTTGGGTCCAAGCACGAGGTCTCGCTTCGGCTTTTCGTGCGTGGCCATGCTCGAGGTCGGCGCGATCCACCCATACAGCTTCTGCCTGGACCCCAGGACTGGGATACGCACGTGCACGAGGCGCGCGGTCGGGCCGACTTTCTTGCCCAGGTAGACCGGGTAGCCTTGCGGCGCGAGGGTCGCCGGATTGGGCAAATCCTTGTCCGGCACGGTGAAGCTGACCCAGGTATCGCCTCGCGGGATCGGCGCCAAGTTCTCGATGACAACGGGAACTTTCGTTCCTGTCAGGTTGACTTGAGACTGAGCCGTGACCGTGTGGCCGGGCAGAAGAAGCGTGAGGAGCGCAAGCAGCGCAGCGCGGGAATCCATCGTCCCCCTTTTCACCGTAAAGAACGGCATCGAGGCAGGCTCGCCGGGCTCGGGGCAATCGGTCGGCAGAGCAGAGTTTGAGAAGAGTCGAGCAGGAACTCGGAGAAGAGCAGGCAGGACGTGGGGCGTTCCCACGTTGGTTTCGAGTCCTTACGTGGGTTCCCCGACTGGGGGGCAGGGTTTGTCTGATTGCGCGAGATTCCGTTCGGATGGCGCCGTTGACACGTTCGCCTTACGGTCCCGTCGCTTTCTGATCGAAGCTTGGCCGCGACACGGTATTCTCGGGCGCGTTTCTCGGGCCCGCGCCCCCCGCCGATCCGGCTGGTGGCCGTAATCCAAGGTTCGAGGGCTCGGGAGGCCGGACGTAGTCATGTGTGGGATTGCCGGATACGTCGCGCTCGATGGCGCGCGCAGCCAGGAGGCACTGCACGAACTCGGCACGGCGATGGCTCGCCGCATGGTGCATCGTGGGCCAGACGACGCGGGGGTCTGGGTCTCCCCCGACCGGCGCTGCGTGCTCGCGCACCGGAGACTCAGCATCATCGATACGTCGAGCGCTGGGCACCAGCCGATGTTGGCACCTGACAACGACCGGGCCATCGTCTTCAACGGGGAGGTGTACAACTACGTCGACGTGCGTGCCGAGCTGCAGGCGCTCGGCCATGAGTTCCGCACGCAAACCGACACCGAGGTTCTGCTCGCGGCCATCGGCCACTGGCGCAACGACCTCTATCCCAAGCTTGACGCGATGTACGCCTTCGGGCACTGGGATGCCGCCGAGCGGCGGCTCTTGCTGGCTCGGGATCCGTTCGGCAAGAAGCCGCTCTACTGGGCGCGCGGTGACGGCTGGTTTGCGTTTGCATCGGAGCTGCACAGTCTTGCGCTCGTCCCAGGGTTTGACGACAGCATCGACCGTGACACGGTGGCGGGCTTCTTGTCGTTGCAGTATGTCGACGCGCCCAAGTCGATCTATCGGTCCGCTTCGAAGCTGCGGCCGGGACATTGGCTCGAACTCGACGCCGCCGGGACGGTTTCGGAGCGACGTCATTTCGAGTTTCGTCCGGGGCGAGGAGTCGAGGCCACGACGAAGACGGACAACGAGCTTGCCGACGAACTCGAAGACATCCTGCTGCGCTGCACGCGTCGGCGTCTGATTTCGGACGTGCCACT
>CAYSWE010000048.1:0-15479 GCA_964434515.1 uncultured Phycisphaerales bacterium
GAGGGGACTCGCGCCATCGGATGGCTACCGAAGGCTCCGCGTGTCGACGACCGGAACTGGCCCCTGCTCGACGATGTAGGATGCCGCCTATGTCGCTCTGGCCGGCAGACTGAACGGCGCGGTCGGGACGGTTGGATGCTCCGTTGGTCCGCGCCATGCAGCGACGACGTCCGCGGGTGCTTGCACCTGTCGGACCTCGCCGACCTGTCCTGACGCGGGCGCGGATGCGAGGCCCTCCTACGCTCGAGGCGATCCGAGCCAGGAGCAGCGGGCTCGCGGCCGTGGTTTCGCGAGTGCCAAGCCAACGTCTCCCCCGCGAACTCTGACTCCTACTTGGAGCGGACGGCCTTGCACTGCGCGTTGGTGATCAGCAGCCTCGACATCGAGGCGACGACCGCCT
Organism: uncultured Phycisphaerales bacterium; assembly: GCA_964434515.1. Classification (GTDB taxonomy): domain Bacteria; phylum Planctomycetota; class UBA1135; order UBA1135; genus CAYSWE01. The sequence continues at coordinate 401 of CAYSWE010000048.1, forward strand.
GGCTTGTGAACACCGTCCCGACCAGCGACCGGTCGTTCGGCGGTTGGAACCTGAACTCGAAGCGCCCCGTTGCCTGGATGCGACCGACGCTGAAGAGCACCGCGTTGGTCCCCAAGAGCCACGTGCCCAGGGGACCCAGCGGCAGGTAGCTGGTCGTCGCAGGGCCGCCGTTGAGATAGACCAGCGCTAGCTCTCCTGGACGGCCAATCACGTGCCAACGATCCGCACGGCCGAGCCGGATGTTCCCCATGTCCAACAGCTTGGGAATCCGCTTGGCCGACAAGACATTCAGCATGACGCGCCCCTGGGCGCTGACGTCGCGCACCTGCATCGCATACTCGAACTTTTGCTGGCGGCTCGCATCATGGAGCGCTTGCAGGTTCACGGTCGTGCTGACCAGCTCGATGTTCGTGCACTTGAGGCGGAAACGCCGCGTGTGCTGAATGCCATCGATGTCGCCGCGAACAAGCTGCGTCTGCGCCAGCATCGGAGCGGACAGGATCGCCACGGCCAGAAGGGTAATCGATCGGGTCTTCATTTGTCTTCTCTCTCTCGTGTCTCGTGTGTCTCTCATGCGCTGCGGACCTTCCGTGGCCGGCAGGCTGGCTTCCGTGATTCACAAGCCGTGCCATTCCCCGCAAAGTGCGCCCGCTCGCGTTGGCACGATGCGCATAAGGCCCTGAAGACACGCTTGTTAGAAATCTTGACTCGATGCACGTAGCGGAGACGACAACCGGCCCCATCCTTGTGCATCGACCAGTTTTCCTTCAAGCCGGCGAGGTCGGTCCAGATCCTGGAGCCGGCTCCGGCTCCGCCGCGACGTTCGGAAAACACTTCATGAAATCCGTGCCCCGCGAGCGTAGCTTGGCGCTAATGCAATCCCGACTGGCGCTGTGCATCTGCCTCTTGGCGTGTTCCTGTGCGGAGTTCCGGACTCCCTCCTCGAGCCCTCGACTCGGCACGCCGCTTGGTGGTCCGGCTGCTTCCCCGCCTGCGCCCATCGCCGAGACCAAAGGCGCCACAGCCACCCGCCAGGGAACGGCCGATCAGGACGCCGACCAGGGCCAGGACCAAGATTCGGAGTTGTCCGAGTTGCGCGCCCTAGCAGAAGACAAGGCGGATCAGGGAATGGCCCAGGTCCAGGCCGCGGACAAGGGAGGTGCCCCCATCCTGAACGCCTTCAATCCGAGAATCACCGTGTTCGGCGACTTCGTCTACAACAACGCCCACGGGCCTATCATCAATGACGCAGGGGACGATATCAGCGATCGCGCCTCTCTGCGCGAAGCCGAACTCGATTTCCGAGCGGATGTGGACCCGGTCGCCAAGGCCATTGGAATCTTCTCCTTCGGTGAGGACCGGCCCGGTGAATATACGGTGGAGGTTGAAGAAATGTATGTCTTGCTCCCGGGTATCGCCGAAGGGCTGGACCTCCGCGTCGGACGCTTCCGTCCCGCCTTTGGAACCGACAACTTGCTACATACTCATGACCTACCGTGGACCAATCGCCCGCTCGTGATTCGCGAGTTTCTCGGAGAGGAAGGGTTCAGCGAAACCGGCGGCGAAGCAAAGTACCTCGTGCCCGGAACCGGCTCGATTCCGTTGGAGATTCGCTATGCCTTAGTCAATGGCGAATCCGCGGCGGTACTCTCCGGAAGCGCCTCCAACAGCCAGGCGCATCTGGCACGCGTCTCGACGTTTTTCGATGTGGGCGACGCGTCCTTCCTGCAAGTCGGAGCGAGCGCTATGTTCGGAGACTCCGACCTCCAGGGCGGCGCCACCCAGATGCTCGGTTTTGATGTCCTCTACAAGTGGAGGCCCAAAGAAGAGCGCGCCCTGCATTCTCTGGTAGCACAGGCCGAAGGCTTCTTTCTCGACCGAGACTTGAATGGCAAATCCATCAACAGCTCCGGAGTCTACGCCACGGTTCTCTGGCAGCAGACCAGGAACCTCTACTTCGGCGCCAGGGGAGATTGGACACAGTACGCAGACCTAAATTCGGGCTCCGCGCAAGCCGCGAGCGTTTGGGCTTCGTACTATACTTCGGAGTTTTTGCGCTTCCGACTCGGTTTCGAGGCCCTGGATGATCCGAGGAAGGAACTCGATTCGACTGCGTTTTTCCAGATGACCTTCGTCTTCGGTTCTCATCCGGCAGAGCCCTATTGGGTCAATCGTTGAGGAGAGATAGAAGATGCATACCAATTGGATGACCGCGTGCCTTGGCACTGCTGTGCTGCTCGCGAGTGCGGGGACGGCGATCGGGCAGAGTCCAACACCGAAGCTCAAGATCGTAACCACACTACCTGTCTTGGCCGATCTGGCCCGGCAGATAGGTGGAGATCGGGTGGAGGTCGTTTCCCTGGGCAAGGGTCCGGAAGACCCCCACTACGTCACACCGACTCCGAGCCTGATGCAGGCGGTCCGCCACGCTGACCTCTTCGTCGAAGTGGGAATGTCCCTGGAGATGTGGGCAGTCAATGTGTTGGACGGCGCCGGCAATCGCAGTGTGCGCCGGGGCACAAAGGGCCATGTCTATGCCTCCGAAGGCGTGCCGGTCCGCGACGTTCCCACGTCGTTCACCCGGGCCAAGGGAGATCTTCACCCCAACGGCAATCCTCACCTGTGGGTGGATCCTGTGCGGCTCGGCTGGCTGGCGCGCAACATCCTCAAGGGGATGGAACGAGTCCGCCCGGCGGAGGCTTCCATCTACAAGAAAGGCTATCAAGCGTTTCAGGCGCGCCTCGACGTTGCAACCTATGGAGCGAAACTCGTAAAGCTCCTGGGAGGCAAAGTCCTAAACCGCCTCGCCATATCCGGAAAGCTTCAGGATTTCCTCAAGCGCAAGTACAAAGGAAAAACCCTCGGCTCCCGTCTTGGTGGGTTCTTGGCCAAAGCGGCTCCTTTGCGTGGCAGAAAGGTCTTGTTCTATCATCAAAACTGGACTTACTTTTCTCAGCGCTTTGGGCTCAATGTTCGCGGTTTTGTCGAGGACAAACCAGGCATCACCCCGTCGGCTGCTCACAAACAGAGGCTCATGGAGCAGATCAGGACGGAGGACATCAAGCTGCTCGGGACTGCTACATGGAACGACGATTCGGTTCCGAACGCCCTCGCGCGAGAAACGGGAATCCATGTCGTGATTCTCCCGGCTATGGTGGGTGCCACCAAGGATGCACAGGATTCCATCTCCATGATCGACGCTCTTCTGCAACGCCTGCTGGATAGCTTGCAGAAGGGTTAGGCAACGTAAGACCGTGGACCTCGGCTGGCTACTCCTTCCGCTGCTTGCCTGTTTGATCCTCACGGGCATGCATGCCTGGCTGGGGATCCATATCCTGAGCCGCGGCGTAATCTTTGTCGACCTGGCGCTCGCCCAGATCGCTGCCTTGGGGGCAATGACCGGCATCCTGTTCGGGATCGAACCGGGGACGCCGCTGAGCTATCTGTTCGCCTTGAGCTTCACGCTCGTGGGAGCTCTGGTTTTTTCCCTCACCCGGTTCGAACACTCCAAGATCCCACAGGAATCCATCATCGGGATCGTTTACGCCGTGGCCGGTGCACTGGGGATCGTCGTGACGGCGGGGACTCCGGACGTCCACGCCGTTGAGAAAATTCGCCATATCCTGTTGGGACGCAGCATCGTTTGGGTATCGGGCGCTGTGGTCTTCAAGACCGCGCTCGTATATGGAGCGGTGGCCCTCGTACATTTCATTTTCCGGAAGCCGTTTCTCCTCGTTTCTACGAATCCCGACGAAGCCCGCCGACGGGGAATGAAACTACGGTTCTGGGATTTCCTCTTCTATACGACATTCGGCGTCGTCATCACGTCGTCGGTCCAGATTGCCGGAGTCCTCCTAGTCTTCTGCTTTCTGATCGTCCCGGCGGTGTTTGGCGCCATGTGGGCAGAGAAGGTTTCGAACCGCCTGCTTCTGGGCTGGGGACTCGGAACCTTGGCGAGCATGGTCGGGCTCCTTCTCTCCTACGAGTTGCCCAGCGGGCCGGTCATCGTCGTGGTCTTCGGTGGCCTGCTGCTTGCGTCCGGAATGATCAAACTCATTCTGTCTCCGAAAAGGAGAACGAAGGTCCTCGGTAGCGTGGGCCTCGTGGCAAGCCTCGGCATCCTCGTGGCCATTTTCGCTGCGCGCTTTCGGGCCACTCGACAAATCGAGGAGGCGATTCCAGGGGACGGCCCCGCGCCTCGCGCCGTTGCCCACCAGGAGAATCTGGCGCCCGCGCATCTCGAGTCGATGCTCCTCTCGAAGGACTCTGCGACGCGGGAGAAGGCGCTGCTGGCCCTGCGGTCTCACCCGAACCCCAAGCTATTGCCGGTCTTGCACCGCGCCTTCGAGCACGAAGAGGACCTGGACCTGAAAATCCACATGGCCGAAGAGGGGCTTCGAATGCAGGACAAAGCATTTGTCGCGCTCTTGGCCGATCTGATCCTGGCAGCGGAGATGCCGTTCTATCAGACCGAGGCGGTTCATCTGATGCACAGATTCGTCGTTCTGCCCAAGGCGTTAGAGACGGACGAGGATCTGGATCTCGAGGCGTGGAAGGCTTGGCGACGACGCGTAGGCAAGAACGGCGAAAACCTGCTCTGGTCCCCGGAGTCGCACCGTTTTCGGTTGAAGGGCAACTGAGCGGTCGACGCCGCCCAGAATTCCATCGCTTCGGGCTCGATCGTCCAGATTCTGGATCGCCCAAGGGCTAAGCTCGACCGTCGCTTCCGCGTAGGAAACACGGACGGCATCCAGACTTACGACGCATGCCAACCCAAGCGTCCGCTTTGGTCCGCTAGTTGCCTCACAGCAGGTTGCCGCAACGACCGCGGCTCGCCGAACCGCACGACCGAACCTGCCGCACATGACCGGACAGCCCCCCCACAAGACCGAACCTGCCTACGAGCGCCTCGAGCCTCTCGGTGCGGGTGGTCAAGCGCAGGTGTTTCTCGCCCGACCACAGCATTCCGAAACCAGAGTGGTCTGGCGCGAGGCGAGCGGAGCAGCCGAGTCGTTCGCCCTGCGCGCCCAGCTGCGCCATCCCGGGATCGTTGCCGCCCTCGACGTCCTCGCCGCAGGCGCCCTCCCCGCAGACGTCCTGATCGAAGAGCACATTGTCGGGCCGAGTTGGGCCGAAGCGCCGCCCACGCCGGCACAGCTGCCGCGGATGGCGCGCTATCTCCTGCATGCAGCGTGCTACCTGCATGACCACGGCGTCGCGCACCGTGACATCAAACCTGCCAACATCATTCTGCAACCAAGCGCATCAGGACCAGCTCCAGTTCTGATCGACTTCGGGTTGGCCGTGCACATCGACCAGGCACACCTGCGGTCGGGAACGCTCGGCACGGTCGCACCCGAAGTCTTGCGCGGCGGTGGCGACCCGGTTCGTGCCGACCTGTTCAGCATAGGCAGCGTGCTCCTGTCGGCCGCACTCGGCCGCGAGCCAGACCCGGACTGGAGCCTGGATCCCAACCGGCTCCGCTCCGCCACCGACCGCTGTCCGCCGGCGGTGCGCGCGTTGCTCGTCGGGCTCTGCTCGGCCGACGCGCGGGACCGCTTCGCGAGCGCCGCGGAGGCGCTTGCAGCATTGCCGCCCGAGGACCGGACGCTGTGGACGCCGCCGGAGTCCTGGCCCTACCTCGGCGACCAACGCGAAGCCATGGACCTGGTCGAAGCGTGGCGGCATTCGCGCCGCCCGCGCCTCGTCGCCATCCTCGGACCGACAGGCTCCGGTCGGCGCACGCTGGCCGAACGGATGTTGCGTGCCGCCGGCGCGCTGCGTGCCAGCATCACGCTGTTCGCGGAAGTGACTGACGAACAACACCCGGCCTTCGAAACGCTGCTCCATCGCGCTCGCGCCGGCGAGCGCATCCTGCTGACGACGAGCTCCGCGGACTTCTGCCTGCGCCTCACGACCCTCCTCGGCGACGACGTGGTCCGCACCGTTCGCCCGGAGCCGCTGACGGTCCTGCAGATCGCCGACTGGATCCGCTGGCTCCCGGTGCGCCGCAACCTCGACGCCGCGCGCTGCCACAGCGACACAGCGGGCCTGCCGGGCGAAGTCGTCGCGTCGCTCCAGCCTTCTCCGTCCGAGGTCGACGCGACACCGACGCCAGCCGAGGTCTACCTGGCGATCCGCGACAGCGCAGTGGGGATGCAGGAGGTGGCGGACGGGCAAGCCCCGGGGCCAGCGCAGCTCGAGCGAGCCGTGCTCAAGGGCCGCGTGCTGCGCCGTCGTGACGGAACGTTCGTGATCGCCAGCGAACGCGCCAGACACAAGGTCCTGGCTGCCGCATCTAAGCAGGTCGTCCAATCGATGCATCGACTCGCGGCATCGAGAGCGAGCGAGCACCGGACCTACCACGCCGCTGCGGCTGGCGATCGCGATGCGCTGCCCGGCTGTCTCACGGAACTCGAGACCGCGACGATCGATCGGCTCGATTCGCGGCTCCTGCAGCTCAACGCCTGTCTTGGGCGCGATGCCCTCTGGACGCATCCCGAACAACTCGAGCAACTCGGGCGCCGCCTGGTCGTAGCCGCCCACATCGAGACCGCAGAAACGCTGCTCGCGGACCTGACGCTCGCGGGTCCACCACCGCTCTTGTCCCTGCAAGCCTACGTGCTGTCCGAGCGCGGCGAACCCGAGCGTGCCATCGAGGCCGCGCGTTGCGCGCTCGCCCGCGCCGACCGGCCTGTGCACGCACACTTGGATTTGGTGCGGGCGCTGCAGTTCGTCGGCCGCCTCGACGAAGCCCTTGCAGCACTCGAGCCCGCGCTCGCAAGCGCCCGCGACGCGCATGAGCGTGCCCACGTGCGGCGCCTCGAGTCTCTGGTCACATTCCGTCTCGGCCGAGCGGCGGCCGCCATCGAGCTCGGCGAAGCCGCCCTCGCGCTCGAGCACGACGACGCGCGGCTGCGACACGGCATCGAGCAAAACCTCGCCATGATGCTGCGCCATGTCGGCGACTACGCGCGCGCCGCAACGCTGTTCGAGCACGCCGGGGCTGGCCTCCTCGACTGCGGCGACCTGCGCGGCGCCACCATCGTGTGGATCAACTCCGGGATCGCTTGGATGGACGCCGGCGAGTTCGCCCGTTCGCAGGAGCTAAGAGAACGCGCAATGCACAAGTGTGAGCAAGCCCGACTCGCGCAACCGCGCGACGTGGCACGCGCCGGGCTCGGCATCGTGCTGGGTGTCCGCGGTGCCTGGCATGCCGCCAGACAGGAACTCCGTGCCGCCGCGGCCAGCCTCGAAGAGCAGGGACTGGAACGTGAGGCGAGGCTCGCCCGAATCCACGAAGCCCGCGCTGTCGCACAACTACGTGGCGGCAACCAAGGACTCGCATCGCTCCTCGCGAGCGCGGTGGCGGCCGGCGACACCGCGGCGGCGGCGCAGGCTTGGCTCTTCGCGCTCGAAGCCGGCGAACCCGAGCTCGGCGCGCTACAGGACTTCGGCACCGACGTGCCAGCCCTCCTGCGCGGCGCGGACCGGCAAACTCGCGAAGCGCTGCGCGTCGAACTCCACCGGCGCCGCGCCACGACGCGTTCGATCCAGCGACTTGCGCGCCTGGCACAGCTCGGTCTGCCACTGACGCGGCTCGGCGCGGCCCGCGCGCTCGCGCAGCTCGACGGACCCCAGCGGCGGACCTGGTCGGCGCGCGCGCTCGTGCTCGGCCGCAGGTGCGACGCGCCTGCCGAGCAGATCGCCAACCACGCGATGGCTCTGCGAGTGACCCGCAATCCACGAATCCACCTTCGTCGGCTTGCCCACGCACTCGTCGAACTCGAAAAACTCTGGCCAGTCCAAACGACGGAGGATGAAGACGTGAGCACCTGGATCCGACAGATGACCGCGTTGCGCGAGCAGCTCGCCCAAGCCCTGGCCAGCCCAGCAAGGCAAGACCTCGAACCCTTCCTGCACATCAACCGCCTGCTCGCCGAGGACACGAACGACGACGCAGCGCGCTACCGGACCATTCTCGAGCAAGCGATGCGACTCACCAACGCACAGCGTGGCATGCTCGTCACGCGAGCGGGCCCGGGGACGGCCGGAGTGCGTCTGAGCTTGCAGCGGCTCGGGGCAGGCGAGACGTCGTTCGCCGAACATCCATTCGAGCTGAGTCAAAACTTGCTCGACGAGGTCCTCGAGACCGGCACTCCGCGCGTGACCATCAACGCGCTGGCCGACCCGGAGTGGAGCTTCGCCACAAGCGTCGTCGATTTCCAACTGGCCGCGATTGCCTGCGTCCCGGTGCGCGCCGGCGACGATGTCCTGGGTGCAATGTACCTCGACAATCCACTCGACGCGGGCGCGTTCCCCGACGGCGCCGTCGAGATGCTTGAGGCGTTCGGCACCCAGGTATCGCTCAGTCTTGCGGCCGCAAGGAAGCGATCGACGATCGCTCGACTCAACGAGCAGCTTTCGAAGCGTCTCGATCAGACCCAGGAGCGCCTGCGCGACGCCGAACGCAACCTGGCCGAAGTGCGTGGCAAGCGCGCCGTGCTCTACCAGAGCGAGTGCATGGCCGCGGTCATGCGCAAGGTCCGGCGACTGGCAGCAACGGACCTCCCGATCTTCGTTCGCGGCGAGACCGGTACCGGCAAAGAGCTCGTCGCGCGTCGGCTGCACGAGCTCAGCGCTCGCCGCGAAGGCCCGTTCATCTCGGAGAATTGCAGCGCACTCTCGGCCGAGCTCCTCGAGAGCGAACTCTTCGGACACATTGCCGGCGCGTTCACCGGAGCGACGAAGGACAAGAAGGGCCTACTGCGTCGCGCCGATGGCGGAACGCTCTTCTTGGACGAGATCGGGGACATGCCGCTGCCGCTGCAAGCCCGGCTCTTGCGAGTACTGCAAGAAGGGGAGGTGCGTCCCGTCGGCGGCGACGCGGTCCTACCGATCGACGTCCGTGTCGTGACGGCGACGCACCGTGACATCCGCGAGATGGTCGAAGCCAAGGAGTTTCGCGAAGACCTCTACTACCGCATCGTCGTGGCCGAGATCGCTCTGCCAGCCCTGCGGGAACGGCCCGAGGACATCGTGCTGCTGGCCAACCACTTCCTGCGGCGCTACGGGCCGGAGAACGCGCGGTTCAGCGACGCCGCCGTAACTGCTTTGAGGAACCACGCATGGCCGGGCAACGTGCGAGAACTCGAGAGCGCCGTGCGCAGCGCGTTGGTGTTGGCTCGCGGCACGACCCTCGAGGTCGACGCACTCCCAGCCACGCTCGGCGAGCCAACGGACCTAAACGCCGGTGGCAGCGTTCCGACCGTGCGCATCAAGGATCTGGAACGAATGGCGATCCAAGAAGCACTGAAGCGAGTCGACGGAAACCGGGCCAAGGCGGCCGAGCTGCTGGGCATCTCGCGTTCCTCGGTGTTCGTAAAGATCCGCGACTACGGGCTATCCTAGTAGGGCAAGTCAAGGCAAGACGAGAGAGACCTCCCATGCGTAACACCGCTCCAGTTTTCCTGATGCTCGCGGCGGCATTGCCGGCGCAGGACCTTGGCCACGGCAACCTCGGAGCGAACCGACGCGAGCCGCTGCTCGAACTGCGCGCCGCGGGCCCCGGCGGGACGCTGGGATTCCGCGTTAGCCAACTGGCGCCGCGCGGCAGTGTGCTGCTGCTCATCTCTGGCGCGTCGGCGGAGATTCCGCTGGGCGCGCTCGGCCTGCCGAACGCGATCCTCGGTCTCGACTTGGCGACGCTGCTGATGACGCCCGCGCTCCCGGTCAGTGCCAGCGGTGTCGTCGATGTCCGCATACCGGTCCCAGCCGCATGGGACGGCGTGCACGTCTACGTGCAAGCTCTGCACGTCGATCCACAGCAGTCGCCACCGCTGGTGTTCTCCGATTCCCGCTCGATGACGGTGCACAGCGCAACCGCCCCGCTCGTCCTCGCGGCCGACGCCGGCGGAACGGCGCTGCACCTCGAGCGCTGGTTCGCCGACGGAACTGCCGGCACGCCGTTGCCGCGGCTTCGTTCCGTGCGCATGGTGGATCTCACACTGGCGTCAATCGACGAACAAGGCACGTTCCGCGACGAGCGCCCCACTGTCATCACCACGGGCGGCCGACGAGCCATTCGCCTCGCCGACGGGTCCAGCTTGCTGCTCGTGCGGCATGGCACAAGCGACGAGCTGCTCCGCGTGCATGCGAGCGGGCGTGTCGAACGGATCGTTCAGGCGCCGGCCGGACAGATCCAAGCCTGCCTGGCCGCCAACACCCGAGCCGTCGTCATCGCGGGACGGACCAAGCTCTGGCTCTACAACCTGCGGGGCAACTGGGCGGGCACGGCTGAGCCCGTGCGCCAGGTAGCGCTCCCGGTCGGGGTCTCGGCCGCGTCGCTCGTCGCTGGGAGCCGGGTCGCGGCCTACCCCGACAAGCGCACCGGTGTCTACCTGATCCGCTACGCCGACGGCGTCGTCTTCCGGCCGCGCATGCCGAACTCGGGTGGACGCGCCCCGGTGTTCTTCGATGAAGAGATCGCGGTCTCGGCCGACGGCCGTAGCTTCGCACTCGGAGCCGGTCCCGGAAAGAAGCTCAAGGACATCTACGTAATCCGCGACGACGGCACCGGGATCAACGTGACGAAGCGCGTCACCGACTACGCAGAGGTCGGCTACACCAACCCGGGCCGGCGTAGCGAGCTGGTTCTCAACGCCGACGGCACGCTGGTGTCCTACGTCGACACCGGCGGTAAGGAGGCTGAGAACTTTGTCAGCCGTGTCCTCAACCCCAAACCCATTCACATCACATCTTCGCGCGCATTCGTGAACTCGATCGACATCGGCACGACCTCGCGTTTTCCGATCAAGGGTAAGGGCGGTGCGCTCATCATCGCCGGGCTCAATGCCACGCGGCTCGATGTATTCTTCAGTCCGTCGATCAGCGACCGCGACGTCCGACCGCTGACGCGAACCGGCACCGCGACGAAGCCGCCGTTCGCCAGGGACTCGAAGCTCTCGATGCTCGATCTCGGCTCGCTGCCGCGCGCGCCGCAGTTCGTCCTCTGGGCGAAGCACGCGACCAAGCCGACTGCCGAGTTGCTGGCACTCGATCCAGCCCGAGGCACGTCGCGCCAGATCGCGGCAAACTACGCCGGACTCGGACGCGCGATACCCAACTCGCCAGGATTGCTTGTCGCCGACGCGGCCGAGGTCGTGCTCGCGAATCCGACGGACGCGACGCAAGCGTTCGCCAAGCGGATTCGGCTCGGACGCGCGGCTGGTGCGCTCGTGCACGACCTCGCCGTCGACCGCGCCGGTTCCCTGGCGGCCGCGGCGTTCGGCACGGCGACATCGGGAGAACTGTGGGTCGTGGACCTCCGCAAAGCCACGGCCCGCCGCACCGGCGCTGGCACCGAAAACATCCGAACGGTGTTCGCCGGCAGCGGTGCGCAGCAGGTCAGCGCGCTCGGCGCGGGCGCGCTGTGGCGCTGGACCGCGGCTACCGGACTCAAGAAAACGCGCGGCGGCAGATTCCTGTTCTTCGTTCTCCGCTGACGGAGTGCACAACGCGCGAGCCAGTTGAAAAGAGCAAGTCGTGCACATCGCGGGCGCGCTTCGCTACGATCCGACGATGCTAGACGACTTGTGGAGCCACCGGGCGACGCTGCCCACGATCGTTGCCCTCGCCCTCGGCCTCGGCATCGCCGGTGCGCTCGCCGCGCGCGGCCGGCACGACCGTGCGGTCATCGAGATCGCAACGGCGCGACCGAGGCTGGTCGGCTCGACCGCCCGAGTCGTGGAGCCCAGCGCCGAGAGCTTCACGTTCACGCGGGAGAACGTCTTGGGCACGTCGTTCCGCCTCGTCCTCGTTACGGCCTCGCGCAAACAAGCCGAGACAGCGCTGCAGACGGCGCTGGCCGAGATCGAACGCTGCCGGCGGATCTTCAGCACGTACGATCCGCAGAGCGAACTAAGCAAGATCAACGCCATGCCTTGGCGATCGCGGCGCGAGCTCGTGCTGTCGACGGACTTGGCCCGCGTGCTGCGCTCATCGCTCTACTGGCGGAAGGTATCGCAGGGCGCCTTCGACCCCTATCTCGGTGACCTGATCGCGCGCTGGCGCCTGGCGGCAAAGCACGGAGACGTCGCCCCGGCTGCCGACGTCGCGGCGGGCGGCGCGCAGCTGGCTGAGTTCCGCATCCACAAACGCAAGCGCGACAAGAAACGCCTCTACACGCTGACCTGCGCACGCGCCGGCCGCTTCGACCTAGACGGAATCGCCAAGGGGTTCATCATCGACCGTGCGCTGCGCGCGATCGAGTCGAGCGTCGACGGCGCGCTTCTGGACATCGGTGGCGACATCGCGGTGCGCGGTCGATCGGCAAGGCACGGATCCGCGTGGCACATCGACGTCGCCGACGCGCGCCGGCCGGCCGAGAACGACCGCGCCTTGGACACCATCGCCCTGTCCCACATGGCGATCGCTAGCAGCGGCGGCTACGCCCGGTCGATGAAGATCGCAAAACACACGTATTCGCACATCCTCGATCCGCGCACCGGACGCCCCGCGGCCACGCTGCTCGGCGCAACCGTCATCGCGCCGGATGCACGCACCGCCGACGCGCTCGCCACCGCGCTCTGCGTGCTCGAGCCATCCGCGGGTGTCGCGCTCGTCGATCGCCAGCCGGTCGCCGCCTGCCTCTTGGTCGATCGCAAAGGCCGCGTGCACCGTTCGCGCGATTGGACGCGCTTCCGACCGGTGCCACCGCGGGCCTCCGGCACGCCCTGGCCCGCGGGCTTTGCGCTGCAGATCCACTTCCGGCTGGTCGACTCGCGCACGCCCGCGCAACGCGCCGGGAAGCGAGGGAGATTCAAGCGCCACGGCACCGCGGTGTGGGTCGACGATGCCAGCGGGCGGCGCGTGCGCCTCGTGACGCTCTGGTTCGACCGAGACGAAATCAGCCATGTGCGCAAGCTGCGCGCGTTTTGGCGCGAGGGGTGGGTGCTCTCGGGCAGCGGTGCCGACTATGGCCCACTCCGGGCGGTGAGCCGAGCCAGCCGCCGACCAGGCGAATACACCGTCGTCTGGGACGGACGCGACGACGCCGGGCGACCGGTGCCGCAGGGCCGCTACCGCGTGCGGATCGACATCAACCGCGAGCACGGCCCTGGCAACGAACGACACACGCTGGCCAGCATCGATGTCGAGTGCCGCGACGTCGCAGTCGAAGGCAGGGCCGCAGACCAGCCCGAATTGGCCGACGTCCAAGTCGCCTACACTCGCCGATGAAAAACAACTGGAAGGCCTGGGCGCGAACACTGCACGTCTACACCTCGACGTTCGCGCTACTTTCGACGCTGTTCTTCGGCACCACCGGCTTCATGCTCAACCATTCGGAGTGGTTCGGGATCGACGACACCGTGACGCAGACACGCCAGGGCCATATGGCGAAGGAGCTCGTGGCCGGACGGCTCGATCGACTTGCCATCGTGGAACGACTGCGCCGGACCGAAGGCGTAACGGGCCTGCTCACCGACTTCGAGACCGAGAAGAACGAGCTACACATCAAGTTCGCCCGGCCCGGACGGCTCACCGACGCAACGATTGATCGCAAGAACGGCGCGCTCGAGTTGCACATCGAGAGCGGTGGTCTCGCCCGCCTGCTCACCGAGTTCCACAAGGGCGACGGGACGGGCTCCTGGGGAGGCCGCCTGATCGACCTCAGTTCGATCGCCCTCATCGTGATCTCGATCACCGGCCTACTGCTCTGGCTCACGCTGCGCCGGCGCCGGAAGCTTGGACTCGCGACGCTCGTGCTCGGTGGCGGCGTGTTCGTGTGTGTCAGCCTCTACTGCATGCTGTAGGGCGCCATCAGCGTCCCAAATCGATCGACCGGACCCCGGTGTCGCGCAGCAAATCCAGGAAATCGCTGCCGACGCGCGCAGCCTCGCGGTCGCCAAGCTTCTTGGCACGGTGCTCGCTCATCTCGATCACCAGCCACGGCATCGCCCCGTGCCCGGCCTCGGCGGCCTGGACCTGAGCACGCAGCCGGGCGATATACGTGCCCCAGTCCAGTTCTTCTCCGCCGACTCGGAGCCGATCGCCGTCCAACAACTCGACATAGGTCTTGCTGCCGCTGGGGCTCTGACCCCCGAATCCGCGACAGCTGGCGAGCCAGACGGACGCGAAGCAGACACTGGCGAGCAACCAATCGATCCGCCGCGGACAGATTCCTGCAGGTTCCACCAACCTCCCCCCCTTGTTCCGCCGAAAAAGCTACTATATGCTTTCGCGCGCCCGAGCGGGCGTCCGCTCCGTAGGCATTTTTGATTCAAGCTCCCTCTGGACCCCATGTCCTTCAGGATTTTCGCAGGCAACCTCGCCTTCTCGGTGACAGACGAGGACCTCAGAACCACGTTTTCGAAGTTCGGCAGCGTCACCTATGCCAAGGTCATCCTCGACCGAGACACGGGCAAGTCCCGCGGTTTCGGTTTCGTGGAGATGGACTCCGAGGAAGCGGGTAAGAAAGCACTCGCGGAACTCGACGGCAGTGATTGCCAAGGGCGTCAGTTGCGCCTCAAGGAAGCAGAGCCACGCCAAAGCGGCGGCGGCGGCGGGCCACGGCGCGACGGTCCACGTCGCTCCGGCCCACCGAGCGATCGCCGCGGCCCTCCGCCACGTCGCGATGGCCCCGGTGGTCCGCGCCGGGACTCGCGTGGCGACGCACCGCAGCGGACCTACCCGGGCGAAGACGCCGCGCCGCAGCGCAGGCGGGCCGAGCAAAAGAAGCGCCCGCCTGGCGCTGACGAACGCCGCGGGCCCGCAGCGAATCAAGGCAAGCCACAAGAGAAGGTGCGCGGCGGTGCCAAGAACCGCTTCCGCGTGCATCACGACGACGACGACGACGACATCGATCTGTTCGGCAAGTTCGACGAAGACGACGAGTACGACATCACCCAGATCGAAGGGGTCGAGCTCGGTGGCGACGACGACTCCGGCGGCGGCATCGACATCGGCGGCGTCGGCCTGCCAAAGAACGAGCCAGGCAAGACGCAATAGTTCGTCCGCGCCAGGCTCTGCTCCTGCCCAGCCTCTGCTCCTGCCCAGCCTCTGCTCCTGCCCAGCCTCT
>CAYSWE010000049.1:0-8099 GCA_964434515.1 uncultured Phycisphaerales bacterium
TCAGCAGTCCACAGCTCTGCAGCACATCGACGTTGTCGAGCAGCAGCTCCTTGTCCGCTGGCGGCAGATCGAAAACCGCCGGGATGAGCAAGCGCTGCACCTGCACGTCTCCGGCTCGATACGCGGTCAACAGCCGTTCGTAGAGAACCCGCTCGTGCAGCGCGTGCTGATCGACGACGGCGAAGCCATCCTCGGTTTCGAGCAGGATGTAGAGATCGCGAATCACCAGGAAGCGCGCCGTGGCCCGAAACAGCGACGCCTCGGGAGCTCCGGTTGGCGTCGCTGTGGTCGAATCCGCCGCAGCAGGAGTCGACACACCAGGAGTCGAAACAGCGGGACGCTCCGCAACTCTCTCCGCTGCTGGCGCACCGTGCTCCGGATTCGGTCTCTGAAGCTTGCCAAACGCGGCACCAGCGCTCTCGCCCGGTCCAAACAGGCCGGTCGGCAGATCCGGAAATCCGGTCACGGGCTTCGGCGTCGCCGCGGCGCCCATCTCCGCCTGATCGGCCCGCCGCCCGACCTTCCCACCGCGCTGCTGCAAGGCATCCACGACCGCGCCGCGCACCGCCGAAAACGTGCCGCGAGCATCCACGAATCGAACCTCTGCCTTGGTCGGATGGACGTTGACATCCACGGCGCGCGGATCCATGTGCAAGAACAGGAATACAACGGGCCGCCGTCCGCCCATCAGATAATCGCGGTAGGCATCCTCAACGGCAAATGCCAGCGAACGGTCCTTGATCGGCCGCCCGTTGACAAACAGGTGCTGCTGCGTGCGATCCCTGCGAGCTCCGTCCGGATCGACGACCACACCCTGCACGAGCACGCCGTTGCGCTCGAACTCCACCGCGTAGCACTGCGCCGCGAGCTCGCGCCCAAAGAGCTTGGCGATCCGTTCGACCAGCTGCTCACCGGGCGAAAGGTTCATCCCACGCGAACCTTCGAGCCGAAATCCCACGTCCGGATTGGCCAACGCAAGCTTGGTCAGCACCTCGAGGCAACGCGTGCGCTCAGCCGTCGCGCTGCGCAGGAACCGACGCCGAGCTGGCACGTTGTAGAAAAGGTCCCGGACCTCGATGACGGTTCCGGGGCTGGTCGCCACCGGTCGAACGGCCTCGATGCTGCCACCATTCGCGCGCACTTCGAAACCATCTGCCGAACCTTCGGCGAGCGCACGAATCCGAACGCGCGCCACCGAGCCGATGGACGCGAGCGCCTCCCCACGAAAGCCCAGACTGACGATTGCGTCCAAGTCCTCGACGTCCTCGAGTTTGCTGGTGGCGTGCTGGACGAAGGCCAGTTCGAGGTCGGCCTGCGTCATGCCCCGACCGTCGTCGCTGATGCGGATGAGGGACCGCCCGCCATCCTCGAGTTCGACCGTGATGCGGGTGGCTCCGGCGTCGAGGCTGTTCTCGAGCAGTTCCTTGAGCACGGAGAACGGTCGCTCGACGACCTCCCCAGCAGCGATCTTGCTGACGACCTCGGGCCGCAGAACGCGAATCACCATCGACGTGTCTCGAGGCTGGCAAGACCATGGCGAATCGGCAACAAGGTCTCGCAAACGAGTCGCTCGAGCAACACCTCGCTCTCCTCTCCAGTCGCACGCAAGCGACGTTCGGCACGACGAAGAGCCCCGAGGATATCGATCAACTCGTGCGTCGAGCGGCGACCGAGCTGGCGTTCGAAGCGTTCGCGGAAGTAGCCACCAAACTGCGCGACCACCGAGCCTCGCGGTGCCCCGGCATCCAACGCCGCGCGCGCCTCCAAGAGCTTGCCGAGGGACTGCCGCAGCCACGCGCTGGCCATGGGAAAGATGGCAGACCGCTCGATGAGCTTGCCGTCCTTGTCACGCAACCCTTCGCGAAACATGGCCCGCAGCGAGCGCAGCGCGAGCCTGGCGTCCCGGTCGAGGATCGCATCCACGAGCTCGAACTGCGTCGACCCGAACGACACCGTAAGCGCACCGCGCAAAGTGTCCGCCGAAACGCGGCCACCGGACAGCGTCGGACCGAGTCGTACGAGTTCGCCATCGAGTGCTCCCGGATCAGCGCCAACCACTTCGACCATGAAAAGGGCTGCCCCGGGATCGAGCGTGACGCCGTGGGTGCGCCCACGCGCGACGAGCCACTGCACGATCTCGGCGCTGGTTCCGGCCCTCCCGTGGCCGAACGGCTTCTCGTAGAGGTTGCGGAACTCGAACACCGCGCCATGCTTCCGGATGCGCTTGGCGAGAGCGGTGCGGCCATCGATCTTCGAGACCAACAGCACCAGCGTGTTGCCGGAAACGATTCGACTCAGAGTGTCGGCGAGCACCGCTCCGTGCTGTTTGAGCCAACGCTCCGCGTTGCGCAGCAGCAAAACGCGCCCGCCGCCAAAAAGACTCGGCGACCGCAAGTCCATGAGAAACGTGGCAGCCTCTGCGGCGGCTCCACCGGACTCGTTGCCATCGAGTTCGATGACGTCGCCGCTTCGCCCAAGAGTGCTGCGAACGGCGGCAAGCGCCCGGTCCCGAAACCAACGAGCCGGCCCCTGCAAGAGCAGGACCCGGGGGCAGTCACCGCGCAGCAGATCGTCGAGCCGCGCAAGTTCCTTCTCTGGATTCGGGGACGCCATCTTGCCTCACTCTGCTCCGAACGATGATCGACCTGCATTGACGTGCACGACCGCGGGTTTCGTCAAGTGGAAAGCCAGAGGTCCGCGGCAGTCATCAGCGCCAACACGAGACTGAGGAGGCCGTTGGCGGTAAAGAAGGCGGCGTTGACCCGAGAAAGGTCCGTCGGGCGCACGATCGCATGCTCGTAAACGAGCAATCCGGCGCCAAGCCCCACGCCGATCCACCAACAGGCGCCGAGCCCGGCGACGCCGCCGACAGCGCAGAGCAAGCCGACGGTCCCGACGTGGAGCACCGCCGAGATCCACAGCGCCCGGCGCACTCCGAAACGCGCCGGAATACTCGAGAGGCCGAGACCACGGTCGAACTCGGCATCCTGGCACGCGTAGATCACATCGAATCCGGCCACCCAGGTAAGCACCGCTGCAGCGAGCAGGAGCGGAGTCCCCAAGACACCGTCGAACGCCCCCCTGGCAGCGATCCAGGCGCCGAGAGGCGCCAACGCCAGCGCCAGCCCAAGCACCAGATGGCAGGCCCAGGTGAATCGCTTGGTGTACGAGTAGCCAAGCAAGACCAGCAGCACGGCCGGTGAGAGATAGAGGCAGAGCGGCGCAATCGCCCAGGCACTGAGGAGGAACACCACCGATGCCCCCGCGGTCAAGAACAACGCCGCGCGCGGCCGGACGCGCCCGGTCACGAGCTCGCGACGGCGGGTGCGTGGGTTTGCAGCATCGACGTCCAGGTCGACCCAGCGGTTGAACGCCATCGCCGCGGTCCGAGCGGCCACCGCAGCGACGATCACGAGCACAAAGAGCCGAAGCCCAGGCCGCCCGCCGGTCGCGATGAGGAGGGAAATCCACGCGAACGGCAGCGCGAAGATCGAGTGCGAGAACTTCACCAGCGACAGATAGTCGGCAAGCCGACCAGGCACGCTACCCGAACCGCTCATGGCGCACCCCATTCGGGCTCCGGTGTCCGCCACGCGTCCAAGAGGTCGGTCTGGAGCCCGAGGCGCAACAAGATCTTGGCAACGACAAAATCGACCATGTCGTCAACGCTCTTCGGGTGCTGATAAAAGCCGGGCGAAGCCGGCAACACGATCGCACCGGCGCGCGCCAACCTTGCCATGTTCTCGAGATGGATCAGACTGAGTGGCGTCTCGCGTGGCACAAGCACCAGCGGACGCCCCTCCTTGAGCGCAACATCTGCGGCACGGCCGATCAGCCCCATCGAGTAGCCATTGGCGATGCGTCCCAGCGTTCCCATCGAGCAGGGACAGACGATCACAGCACGAATCCCGGCGGCGCCACTCGCGGGAGTCGCCTCGACGGTCGCACTGGTGTGGTACACCACCCGATCCGGCATCCGGAACAGCGCCTCCCATCCCTCGGTCACGTCGAGACCGTCCTCATGCTTGAGCACACGATGGGCCGGCTCGGAGAGGACGACGTGTACCTCATGTCCGAGTTCGGTCAGCGCGTCAACCAGGCGCCGACCATAGATCGTCCCAGAAGAGCCGGTCATCGCAACGCAGTAGCGGCCGGGTTCGCTCATCGGCTCGGCTCGGCGCGAACGCTGGAACGTGGCCTCGCGACACGCCCCACATACAGCGCCGCAATCCCCAGACTCAGCAGTTCGTAGCGGCACTCCTCGAGCCCCGCACGCTGCATGAGCCGCACGAAGTCTTCGCGATCCGGAAACTTCATGACGCTATCCGGCAGGTAGTTGTAGGCATGCTCCTCGGAACGAACCCCGGAGAGCAAGCGCCCGATGCGAGGCAAGATCCGCCGGAAGTACCAAAGGTAGAGGGGCCCAACCACCGGTGCCTTCGGCCGCGAGAACTCCAAGATCAGGATCCGCCCACCAGGGCGAACGACGCGCACCAACTCCGTCAAGCCCGCTACGGGGTCGGCAACGTTGCGGATGCCAAACGCGACGCTCGCCAGGTCAAACTCGTGACTCGGAAACGGTAAGCGTAAAGCATCAGCACCAACCAATCGCACGCGTCCGCCGACCGCCGACTTCCTGCGCTTGCGCTCGCCGAGGTAAAGCATCTCCGGACAGAAATCGGCTCCAACGACCGAACACCCCTTACCGGCGAAGGCGAAGGCCAGATCACCCGTGCCCGAGCAGACGTCCAACACCCGCGGCGGGTTGTCGACGTTCGCCCACCCCTCGAGCCCCGTGCGGACGGTCTTCCGCCGCCAAAGCGCATCCACGCCCCCACTCAGCGTGTGATTGAGCAAATCGTAGCGCTTGGCGATCCCAGCAAACATGCTGCGCACGCGAGCTGGATCCGGCTTGTGAGTGAGTGGCTGCAAGACAGCCAGGTTGTAGCCCCGTCGGGCTCAGGATTCATGCAAGGTGTGCCGATTGCGCGAGCAAAATCACTGCCAGCGGCGGCGAGACCCGGTCGAACGCGCGGAATGCCCCCTGTGCGGGCGCAGGCCCCAGGCCTCTCCGCCTACTGCCGCCAGTAGTGGGAGAGCGCCCGCACACCCGGCATGTCGATCCGACGCAAGACCTTGCCCGTCGCGATCTCGAGAACGTCGACGCGCCCTCGATCACCGAGCGCCACGAACAAGAAACGCGGGTTGGACGCCGGCGCCCCCCCCTTCATGATCCCCTTACCCGAATGGTCGGCATACACGATGTTGCCGACCTGCGTGCTCACCAGATCCGGTGCCGCGCCGAAGTTGCGAATGTCGTCGACAGCGAGGTCCACCGGCGCGTTGCCCGACAGGCGATCCTTGACCGACGTGGTCGCGGACGATCCGCCGAGCCGACCATTCACCGTCCACTCGCGCTGTCGCAACGTGGGCGACTGAACGAACCCGCCGGAGTTCAGATTCACAGGGATCGGGCCGAAAAAGCTCGTCGTAAGCTCGAAGTGCGAGATGGTCCCCAAGCCGTTGTCATCGACGTGGCCAATCCAAACTGCGGAGTTGAGCGCTCGCCCGTCCGGCATGATCGATCGCGCGCCACGGAAGTGGGCCGACGCTGGAACGCCGATGATGTCGTCGAACCCGATCCCATTGGTCCCGTCCGGCCCCGACTCGAAAATCGCCACGGAGCCGTTCCGGTTCAGGATATAAGCGAAGTAGGTCCCCGTCTGAAAACCGAAGGTGCCTTGCCGGGGGGCCACAGCGACTTCGATCGGCTGCGCCAGGCCACCCTTCACGGTCTTGCGGAACTGCAAATCGGCCCCCCCAATGATGGTCATGGAGTTGTCCGATGAGTTGAGAACCAGCAGGTCCTCGCCTTCGGGTTGCCAAGCGCAGGCAGTTGGCCCATTCCCAACTTCCGTCACTCCGACCACCGTGTTGAAGGTCAAAGATGCGGGGTCAGTGTCAATGAAGGTGACGCTCGCGCCCGAAAAGTTGGTAACGGCCAAACGGCGCAAGTTGGGTGACAACGCCATCGAAAACGGATCCGAAACCTGAATCGTCTCAAGCACGGTCATGCGATTGCTGTTGACAACCAGCACTTGGTCCTTGCCGCGATCGAGCACATAAAGGAAGTGGCCGATCTGCTGACGCGAAAGGTAAGGACAGAAAGGCGTCGGCGGCACCGGGGTCCCCGGTGGCGGTTGCGGACCGACGAATACGCTGGTGACGATCCCTCCGAAGATCCCGATCTGACCGACATCATCCGAATCCGGGTCCCCCTGGACGAGGCGATTGAGCGGACTATTGAGGCAGGGCCCCGCGGGCGGGTGACGCGGCTGCACCGTGCCCGGCACGAACGGAGGCCCACTCGAGTGCACGGCCGGACGTTGGCCGAAAATCGCAGCAGCCGGATTCGGCGGCGGGAACAACAACTTGGGCGGGTTTGGCACCGGCGCGATGCTGATCGAGTTGCCCCACGCGTTGGTGGTCGTCCCGGTGGTCGGATTCAACTGATTGGCGCGGGTCGTGTTCTCGTTGAGACTCTCGTTGTTGAACACCTTGTCGAGCGGCTGCCCGATGTGAATGTCATCGACGCCGGTCACGATGGACTCATCGAGCAGTCGATCCGAGAGGTTGGTGTCCCGGGTCACCGTGAACACACCCTCACCCCCAGCGTCTGCGTTGGTCGTCCCCGGAAGTTCTGGCGGGTTGACCCGCGGAGCGCCGAGGTTGGGGTTCTTCAGAAAGCGACTCGGATACGTGTCGCCGATGTCCCCAGTGCCTTGGCCAAACCCATTGAGGTCGATCACACTCAGCCCGGCGCTGCTGCCACCCCGCCCCACATAGATGGCCTCGGGGGCAACCGGCGCATTGACGAGCCCAGGTCCTTTGCCTGTGTTGAACGTCGTAGACACGCTCTGCTGGAGCCCCAATGCAGCCAGACTGTTGATCGAAGTCGCGACGTTCACGGTGACAGGCACAAAGCCCGGAAAAAAGTAGGCCGGCCGAATCGTGTAGCTACAAAGATCACTCGCCGACAATGGATCGGCATAGTAGAGCACCGGAGCCGTCGTGGCGGCGAGCGTGACGTTGAGGGTAACTCCCCTCGACGGTGGCGTCAGTACGGCCGAGTCAAAGAACGCCCCCACGTCCCGCGGCTGCACCGGTTTGCTGAAGCTGATCCGAATCGTCGTCCGAGGGTCGACGCCGAGCTGTCCGTTGCCGGGCGAGATTTGTGGCGTCGCCGTGTAGCCCAGAACGTTGGGCCGAATCGCGTCGACTCCCACGCCCGTGGCCGTGCAGACCTCCTCGATGACAGGCTTGCTGCGCAGATCCTGGACCGCCGAGGTGATCAGAATACGAATCACCCGGTTGTTCGGAAAGCGCTCGAACGTCGTGAGGTCGCCGTCCGTATCGGGAACGAACACGAGCGTGTTCGGTTGGACGAGGTCTTCGTCTCCCGTGAACCCCAACGGAAAACCGGTGGCACGCGCATCGACGATCGAAACGTTGCCCTTGTCGTCAGCGCGCACGGCCTCGACCAGCGTCGTGCTACCGAAGAACGTCTTGCCACCGACGAAGGCTTTGCCCGAAACGAACGCCTGGGTCTCGGTCACTGGGTCGAAAGCCAGCACCTGCACAGACCCGGTCATCCCGGAGTTGCCCGCGGAACTTTGCAAGAGCGAAGACACCGCGAGTTCGTGGCTGAAGCGCAGCATCAAGAACTGGTTGCCGTTTGCACCACCGGGCAACGTCGCCTTCGTTCCAAACGTCGCGACCGGCAGGACGGCGTTGTTCGGCGCCAAGTTCTTCTTGAGGACGTCCACATTACCGACATCGATAATCTTCGTCGTCGGCACGCCGAACGCATCGAGCTCTCGAATCTGATGGGGATAGATCTGCCCAAAACCCGTCGACGCAAGCAGGAGCTTGAATGGCCCACGATTGTTCGGGTCGCCGGCGCTACCGCCACCGCAAGAACTCGCGACCAGCGCCAGCCCCAATCCAAGAGTCCCCAGTCCAAGAGCACGACGACATCCACGACTACCAAGCATCTTGCTGCCCCTCACGCTGCGTCCCGTGACGTTGTTGGTCGACAC
>CAYSWE010000049.1:8199-11508 GCA_964434515.1 uncultured Phycisphaerales bacterium
CTTCTGCTACCCACGCTTCTGCTACCCACCCTACTGTCTCCAATAGTGCGCGAGCACGCGAACGCCTGGCGCGAGAATCGTGCGAACGACCTGTCCGGTGTCCAACTCGACGACATCAATGCGGCCCGTGTCAGCCAACGCAACAAAGATGAAGCGCGAGGTGATCGCCGGCGTCGGAACGCCGGTTGCGGGGTTGATCTTGACCTGCGTCTTGCCCGAGTGATCCGCATACACGAGATTCGAGACTGCAAGGCTCTGGGCATCCGGCCAGGTGCCGAAGTTGTTCATCTCATCGAACGCGATGTCGACTGGGGTGTTCCCGGAGAGACGATCCTTGCGCGGCGTCGTCGGCGTACTTCCCCCGATCCGACCATTCACGGTCCACTCGCGCTGCCGGAAGGTTGGCGGCAGGATGAACCCGCCCTGGCTCGGACTGATCGGGATCTGACCAACCGAACTCGACGTCAACTCGAGGTGGGACACCTGCCCCAGTCCATTCGCATCCTTGTGCGCAATCCAGACTGCCGAACTAAAGCTGGAGACGTCATTCTCCATCTTGCGGGCACGCGGGAAGGTCGCTTGCTCTGGAATCCCGACGATGTCGTTGAAGCCAATCCCGTTGACCCCATTTGGCCCCGACTCGTAAATCGCCACGGTGCCATTCCGGTTGAGCACGTAGGCAAAGTAGATGCCCGTGTTGAAGCCAACACCGTTTTGCCGCAACGTCGCAACCACATCGACAGGGTCGTTCAGCAGACCGCCAAGCGTCGCGCGAACCGCCAGGTCGGCACCATTGAGAATCGACAACGTGTTGCCGACCGAGTTGACCACGAGCAGGTCCTCGCCCTCAGGCTGCCAAGCCAGCGCGCTGGGACCACGCCCCACACGAGTCGTCCCGGCGAGCTGATGGAACGTCGACGACCCGGGATCGATGTCGATGAACGACACGGTGCCCGCCGCGAAGTTGGTAACCGCCAGCCGTTTGAGGTTCGGCGAGACTGCCATCTCAAATGGATCCGAGAGGCGGATGGTCTCGAGCACCGTGAAACGGTTGCTGTTGAGCACAAGGATCTGCTTGCGCTCGCGGTCCAGCACATACAGAAAGTGACCGATCTGCTGACGCTGATAGTAAGGGCAATAGGCCAACGGCGGCTGCGGACTCCCGGGAGGCGGCTGCGGCCCATAGAACTGTCCAGCAAACGACGTGTGGAACACGCCAATCGCACCTTGAGTCGCTCCGTATGGGTTTCCCTTGGTCAGCTTGTTGACCGGCGATGCCAGTGGACACGGAGGTCCAACGAGCGAACTGACCGTGGGGTCTTCGCCAAAGATGGCCCGCGCCGGGTTCGGCGGTGGGAAAACCAGCTTCGGCGGATTCGGGATTGGCGGCGCCGTAATGGAGTTGCCCCAAGCCCCGGCCACAGCCCCCGTGAGCGGATTGGTCTGATTGGCGCGTGAATAGTTGGCGTTGATATTTTCGTTATTGAAGATCTTGTCGAGCGGTGCACCGACATGAATGTCGCCCACCTGGGAAATCACCGACTCGTCGATCAAGCGGTCATTGCCATTCGTATCGAGCGTCAGCGTCAATGCCCCGAGACTCCCCGCGTCCACATTGCCCGTCGGTGGAGTCAGCGCCGGGAAAATCCCTGCGGCGCCGATGTTCGGGTTGCGCTTGTAGCCGAACCGATAGTTCGGATCGGTGGCACGCCGGAAATCGCCGGTGCCCTGACCAAAGCCGTTGAGGTCGAGTACGCTCACGCCAGCGCTCGAGCCACCGCGACCAACGTAGATCGCCTCCGGAGCAACCGGCGCGTTGACGAGCCCGGGCCCCTTGCCCGTCGTAAACGATGTCGCGACCTGCGTCCCGACCAGGACACCCGACAAGCTCGCGATCGTCCGGTTGACGGCGACCGTGACCGGAGCCGACCCCGGGAAGAAATACGCCGGCCGGATCGTGTAGTTGCAAAGATCGTTGACCGACAGAGGATCTGCGTAATACGTCACAGGACTCGTATTGGCGCCAAAGGTCACGCTCAGCGAGACCCCTCGGAACGGCGGCGTCTTGTTCGTACTGCTAAAGAACTCTCCGACCTCACGCGGCTGCACGGGCTTATTGAAGCTCACGCGAATCGTCGTCGTCGGATCCACGCCGACGTCCCCGTTGCCGGGATTGATCTGCGGGTTGCCCGACAAGAAGCCGATGACCTGTGGAAGCGCCGTGTCGGGCCCACGCACCGTTCCGGTGCAGACCTCGCCACGCAGCGGCTTGTTGCGATGATCCAGGACCGACGAAGTCACGACGAATCGGAAGATCCGGTCCGCCGGGAACATCTCGAACGTCGCAAGGTTTGCGTCCGCGTCCGGCACGAACACGAAGCTGTGCGGATCCACGAGCTCTTCGTCGCCACTGAAGCCACGCGGAAATCCATTGGCCCGCGAATCCAGGATGCGGACATTGCCGTCCGCGTCTGCGTCCACGGCCTGAACGAGCTTCAAGTCCAGAATCGGTGTCGTCGGATCATCGTAGTAGGTGTAACCACCGACGAACGCACGTCCCCGAACGAACTGCTGCACCTCGTTGATGGGGTTGTACTCAAGGACTTGAATGGCCCCGGTCAACCCCGAGTTGGCCTGGTTGGACGCGAGCGCCGAGAGTACCGACTCCACGTTGACGAAGTGGCTAAACTTCATCATCAAGAACTGGTTCCCTGCCCCACCGCCAGGCAAGGTCGCCGTCGCCCCGAACGTGGCTACCGGCAGAACACCGTTCGTCGGCGACAGGTTCTTTGTGAGATCCTCATCCTGAACGATATCGATGATCTTGGTCGTGGGCTTGCGCCGGTCGTCCAACTCGGTGATCCGATAGGGAAAAACCTGCCCAAGTCCGGTCGAGGCGACCAGCAACCGGAACGGTCCGGAGTTTTGGGGGTCGCCGTGCTGGCCACCGCTACAAGCTGCCACTGCCACCATCAGGAGGCCGGACAGCAGGTAGCCCAGCAACGGGAAGCCCAGCCGCAACACGAACACGCGGCCGGCTTGGCCGGACGACCCAGACGATCCGGGCAACGGGGATGAGGGGACCTTCGAAGAGGTTCGGAGCATCAGGTGCTTCCTCTGTGTAGCTAAAGGCTCTGTGTAGCTAAAGGCCCGCGCCAATGCGGGCTTCGAAAACGGGGCTTCTGATCGTGCGTGCGCAGCAGGGCGCGGCCCGGGGCCGCCCGACGACGAAAACCGCCCGGCAACTGAACAGCGACAAGTCTAGACAAACCAGGCTGTCCGGGGAAAGGCTGTCCGGGGAAAGGCTGT
>CAYSWE010000049.1:11608-15470 GCA_964434515.1 uncultured Phycisphaerales bacterium
GACAAGTCTAGACAAACCAGGCTGTCCGGGGAAAGGCTGTCCGGGGAAAGGCTGTGCACCGCGAGGTTCTGCCACGACGAAAACTCGTCGCGAAAGGCTTCGCAAACTCTCCGTAGAATCGAACGACACATCCCGACCAAACTTACCTTCTCTCCAACGCCACTGGATTCGACGACGTCCAACGCAAGCACGACCGACGCCGCAACCGGCATGCCAAGGGAACGTCGAAGACCGAGGAGAGATTCTATGCACGGAACCTATTTCCCTACAACAGTTTAGCACGAAACCGCCGGGAGAAGAGCCTGACGATCGACGCGGCAGGGGCCGATCGAGGTGCGTCGTCGCCGCCAAACCGAGCGGAGCCGCACGCCCCACGATGCTGGCTGGCGCGTAGCTTCGCCGGCTCACCCGGCTATGCTGACATCATCGACGTGGAGGAGAGCAGCCGATGTCTGACCGGGCGCAGGGTGCCCACGAGGCCGAGTCCGGGTGGACCGGCGCGCACGAACACGACGGGGCGGAGCGCGAGTTCGATCGTGCCCTTCGACCTGGATCACTGGCCGAGTTCGTCGGCCAGGAACGCGTACGCGCCAACTTGGATATCGCGGTCCGCGCGGCCCGGCAGCGGAACGAGCCGCTCGATCACATTCTCTTTTGCGGGCCGCCAGGGCTCGGCAAGACGACGCTAGCGTTCCTGATCGCCAACGAGATGGACAGCGCGATCATCGTCAGCTCGGGCCCCGCGCTGGCCAGCCCGAAGGACCTCGCCGGCACGCTTTCCCGCCTCGAACGCGGCGATGTGCTGTTTCTCGACGAGATCCATCGCTGTCCGCGCGCCGTGGAAGAGTTCCTCTACTCCGCGATGGAAGACCTTGCCATCGACATCACCCTCGACCAGGGGCCGGCGGCCCGGACCCTGCGCATCTCGCTGGCTCCGTTCACCCTGATCGGTGCAACGACCCGAGAGGGCCTGCTCGCCGCGCCATTCCGCAGCCGCTTCGGCATCGTCGAGCGTTTGCTCCCCTACCCGGACGGCGACCTCTGCCGCATCCTCGAACGCGCTGCCGGCCTACTGTCGTTCCCGATCGAGGCCGATGCCGCGGCCGAGGTCGCCCGGCGATCGCGCGGCGTGCCCCGGGTCGCCCTGCGCCTGCAACGCCGACTCCGCGACTTGGCCCAGGTGCGCTCCCGCTCGGCAATCAGCCTCGATGTGGCGCACGAGGGACTCGAAGCGCTCGGCGTCGACGAACTCGGGCTCGAGCAAGTCGACCGTGACATCCTCCAAGCGCTGGCCGAACGGGGCGGCGAAGCGATGGGGCTCCGAACGCTCGCGGCGTGCGTCGGCGAAGAAGAAGACACGTTAGAAACGGTGTTCGAACCGCACCTGCTGCGACTTGGCTTTATCAATCGCACGCCGCGCGGGCGTGTCGCCACGGAGAAGGCATTCCGCCACCTCGGCCTAACACCGCCGGCCAACATGCCGCGCGGACCGCAACAGACCTTCGACTTCGACGCAAAGCCGTGATCAGCGCCTATCGCCGCACGCGCCTCACGCTTGCCGTGCTTGCCAGCGTGGTCGCCACGTTCGGACTAGCCCAACTCTGGACGGTGTTGTTCCCGACCAGCATCGCGGCAAGCGGGCCAGAGATCCGCGTGCGACTGGTTGCCCATGCCAAGCTCCTCCGGATCGAGGCCACCGACGTGGCCTGCCACCCGGCGCCGAGACGAACGATGACCGGACCACTCGAGGTGCGCCCACAAGCCCGGGGCTTGCTCGTCCTTGGCGCCGACGGCGCGCCGTTCGTACACAACGGCGACATGCTCGAACTCACCTGGTCCGCACGCGCGCACATCGAAACCGACGACCATCGCGGCCGAAAAGCGGTGTCCGAACAAATCGGCCACCTGCGCATCTATGCCACCGAGGACGGTATGCGCGTCGTTCTCCACACGGACATCGAGCTCTACCTGACCGGCGTCGTGCAACGCGAGATGGGCCCGCGCTTCCCGCTCGAGTCGCTCAAGGCGCAGGCCGTCGCGGCGCGGAGCTTCGCATGGTCGGCCGCGGCGCGCCGCACACAACGAACGTGGGATGTCCGCGCCGATACGACGGACCAAGTGTTTCATGGTCCATCGGACACGCCAAGTGTCGTCGAAGCCGTGCGCAGCACGCTCGGCGAATACGTGCAGTTCGGTGGCAAACCCATCCGCGCCTACTACTCTTCGACCTGCGGCGGGCGCACGCGCGATGGAAAGGAGCGCTTCCGCGACGTCCCGGCCAGCGTGTTTCGTTCGGTGGAATGCACGGCCTGCTCGGCGTCACCGCTGTACCGTTGGACCCGATCGGTCTCGGTCACGCAGCTTGCCAGGCTCGCGCCCGGAACGACGATCGCCGCAGCCAAGCGGAGTGCACGCGGTGACTGGACCGAGTTTCGCATCGGCGGCCGCGGCACCCGTTCCAGCAGGACATTCCCGATCGGCAAGCTCGCGCGCATCGTGCGTCTGCCCAGTCCATGGATCACGCGCGTCGAGTATGCCGGGAGCAAGGTCCTGCTGCATGGTCGCGGCTTCGGCCACGGTGTTGGGCTCTGTCAGTACGGCGCGGCAGGACGCGCCAAGGCTGGCAAGACCTACCGAGAGATCCTCGCCTACTACTACTCCGGCACCAGCGTGGGGCCGCTGCCCCCAGCACCATGACGTTCGCGCTCCTCCAGGGCGCGCGTCCGGATGGCCCCCGCCGAGGCCGCTTCACGACAGCGCATGGCGCCTTTGAGACCCCCTGCTTCGCACCGTGCGCAACCGCCGGTTCGATCAAGGGCCTCTGGCCGGAGCAGGTCGCCGACGCCGGCGCCGAGTTGATCCTCGGCAACACGTACCATCTAGCGTTGCGCCCGGGCGCCGAGCTCATTCGTAGCGCTGGCGGGCTACATCGATTCATGGATTGGAGCGGCCCGATCCTCACGGACTCCGGCGGATACCAGGTGTTCTCGCTGGCAGGCAGACGCCGCATCGACGCCGACGGTGTGCGCTTCGCCGGCGCCGACAGCGGTGCCGAGCTCCACCTCACACCGAGGTCCGCGCTCGAGATCCAGCGCGACCTCGGTTCCGACGTCGCCATGGTGCTCGACGAATGTCCGCCACACGACGCCGATGACGCGGCCCTCGTGGCAGCAAACCAACGCACACTGACCTGGGCGCGGACGGCACGCGACATCCACGAGAACTGGGGCGGCGCCGCACGCGGGCAGTCCGTGTTCGGCATCGTGCAGGGAGGGCAGCGACGCGAGCTTCGCGAGGCCTGCGCAGCCGAACTCGTGCGGCTCGACTTCGACGGTTACGCCATCGGCGGCGTCTCCGTCGGGGAGTCCAAGGCCGCGATGCACGCGGTCGTCAGTTTCTGCACGCCGCAGCTACCTGCCGATCGCATCCGTTACCTCATGGGCGTCGGAGACCCAGACGATATCTTCCGCGGTGTGCTCGCCGGCGTCGACATGTTCGACTGCGTATCTCCCACGCGACACGGAAGAAACAATCTCGTCTATGTGCGCGACGGCCACCTTCGTATGAAAAACTCCAGACATCGCGCTGACTTCGGCCCGCTCGACGAGAAGTGCGGCTGCCCGACTTGCCGGCGCTTCAGCCGCGCCTACGTCCGCCACCTGGCCCTTGCCAAGGAGATGATGGCCGGCATCCTGCAAAGCCTCCACAACATCTGGTTCCTCGAGGAACTGGTGCGGTCGCTGCGGCAACGAATCGAGCAGGGCGAATCCGATGCCTCATTGCGAGCATGGTTCGCAAACGAGTATCCTGGGTGGAGTGCCCCCCGCTAAAGATCCGCAAAGCCCACCGCGGCGAGAACCGG
>CAYSWE010000050.1:0-15359 GCA_964434515.1 uncultured Phycisphaerales bacterium
TTGGTAGAGGTCTAACATCATGCGACCAGAGCGGTTTCGCGCCGATTCCATCGTGTCCCTGCTGCGGAGGCAGAGGGTCGCGACACTCAATGAGATCAAGGACGCGCTCGGTACGCGCGTTGACATGACCGTGTTCCGCAAGCTCCGTGAGATTGCGTACCTGAGGAGCTACTCGGATCGCGGGAGGTACTACGCCTTGCAGGAACGAACGGACTTCGATGGCCGAGGCCTCTGGGCCCACCGTGGCATAAGGTTCTCTCAGTTCGGCTCGCTTGTCGATATGGTCGAGCAGTTCGCTGTTCGCGCGGATCGCGGTTCCATTGCATCGGAACTCGCCGCGGAGCTGGGGGTCGAGGTCAACGGACCCCTGGTGCAACTCGTGCGTTCGAAGCGCCTGAGGCGCAAGCGTGTATCGGGTGTCTACGTGTACGGGTCACCCAAGAAGAGACGGCACGAAGAGCAAATCGCGGCACGGCAGCGGAAATCCACGGATCAGATCCTCGGCATCGCTCAAGGCGAGGCTGTGGACACAACCGACGAAGCGAAAGCTGCGATCATCCTGTTCATGAGCACGCTGGATGAGAGGCAAAGACGTTTGTACGCGGGCCTCGAGTCGTTGCTAATCGGTCGCGGCGGTGATCGCCGCATCGCCGAGCTGACGGGCCTCGACGTGCACACCATTGCGAAGGGGCGAAAGGAGCTGGAGCAACAAGATCTCGACCCTGACCGCATTCGACGACCTGGCGCGGGGCGCAAGCTCGCGGAAAAAAAGCGCCAGACCTAATCGCTGCGATCGAGAAGATCATGGAACACGAGACTGCTGGCGACCCGATCAGCGGCCTCAAATGGACGCGGAAGACGACTCGCAAGATTAGCGCCGAACTCCGGTCCCGTGGAATCGCTGTCTCAGCGAGCATCGTTGCGCGGCTGTTGAAGCAGCTCGATTTCCGCCTGAGGGTGAACCACAAGAAGATCTGCCTCACCTTGCCCGAGGAGCGCGACGAGCAGTTCGGCTACATCCAGAAACCGCCTACATCCAGAAACAGAGGGAGATCTTCCAAGCTGAAGGACTCCCGATTCTCAGTGTCGATACGAAGAAGAAGGAGTTGATCGGCAACTTCAAGAACGCTGGGAGCACCTGGGAGCAGTCGCCCAGGCATGTGCTTGACCACGACTTCAGAAGCCACGCGGATGCTCGTGCTGTGCCTTACGGGATCTACGACCTCCAGACGAATCGCGGTCGGCTCTTCATCGGCCTCTCGCATGACACTTCGGCGTTTGCCGTTGATGCTCTTGTTCACTGGTGGACCCACGAGGGCCGTCGCACGTACTCCGACGCCGACCATCTACTGATCCTCGCCGACTCCGGTGGCAGTAACGGTGCTCGCGTGCGCGCCTGGAAGTACGAACTCCAGCACAAGCTCTGCGACGCCTTCGGTCTCGGCGTCACGATCTGCCACTACCCCTCAGGCGCCTCGAAGTGGAACCCAGTCGAGCACAGGCTGTTCGGCCCGATCAGCCTGAACTGGCAAGGCCGTCCGCTCGACAGCCTCCCAACAATGCTCAACTACGCCCGCACCACATCGACGTCGACCGGGCTCAAAGTGCGTGCTTCCTTGACTCGCCGTGAATATCCGACTGGCGTCAAAATCACCGAACTGATGACTCCTGCCCGGAAGATGCGAAGCTATTTCTACGCGGCTCCGAAGGGCGCCACCGTGCACAGCGGCCCGCCTTTTCTCCTTCAGCTCCCGACGCTGTGGAACAGTGCGAAGGTCACCGGCCTTGTCATTGGCCCAGCTGTACCCCGAGGCCGGCGACCACCGACCTTCCCGAACGCCGGCAATGACGTGCGGAAGCCGCGAATGCGGCAGCCACGACGAGGAACGACGCCCTTGCGCGGCCGGCGAGGACATTGTCGAAGCTCGTGCCTGGACTAGACACGCGGCATCCCGGACCTCGGGTCCTTCTGGAATCTCGCAGCTGGGTTCGCATCGGCAACCTCTCGCTCAATGCCGAGGAGGGTGTGTCTGTCCATGTCGGCCGTCGAGCACGGCTTGCACGTATTCGAGCTCGTCGTCCAGGTCCGGATAGTCCTTGCAGATGCGCTTGTGCTCGTTCTTGCGCTCGCGGATGTCGTTCTTGAGTTGGCTGATCGCGCCACCGAAATTCGCGCCGTGGAAGCCTGGGACAATGCGCGCACGCTCCAGCTTGGCGATTTCCTTCTCGAACCGACAGATCTCGGCAGGGATGCTCTCCAGACGTTGCTGCATTCGAGCGAGCGACTGCAACTCGGCGGCTACCTGTCGGTCCGGGGCGAGGACGATCAGCTTTCGCTTGCCGCCGAGCGCCCTGCAGTTTTTGCTGGCGCGAAGCCGCAAGTCGCACAGGTCTTGGAACTCCTTGCGGTACCACAGCTGGTAGTCCGAGCACAGGTCTTCGTCCTGATAGTTCCCGACGCTGCTGCCCTCGAGATCGAGTCCCTCATCCGTCGTGAGTTCGTGAAATCGCTCGAAGCAGTCGATCGCGAGCTGGCGATCGAAGGTGCGCCCTTTGCTTCCGTAGACCTCCGCCAGCCAGAGAATCGCTAGCGCATTGCAGGGTTCCTGCGAGACGAGATCGAGCAGGCCGGCTTCCATTCGGCTCGGGTCGCAGCGGCTTCGGTCGCCGCGGATGGCCCGCTTGAGGCGCCGCCGGGTGCCTGCGGCGTGTTTGGAACCTTCGCTACGATCGACGCGGCAGACGGCGGGGATCGAGTCCTCGTTCTTGAGCGCTTTCAGGTAGCGTTGCGCGAGCTCGACCGCCGTCTGGCCCCTCTTCGTCGTGCCTAGGGCGATCGCCAATCGCCGCACGTGCGCATCGAGCGGCGCGGCCGCGGGCTTGGCCACGAAATCCCCCAACAGCGCGAGCGCCTTGCCCCGATCCTGTAAGCTCTCCGCCTCGCCGTCCTCCTGAGCGAGCAACTCGCCGCGCAGAAACCGTAGGCTCCCGGCCGAGGCGGCGGTGCTCTGCATCAGGTCGAGGACTCGTGCAAGCTCACGCCGGCAGCCGAGGCTGCGTAGCTTGGCCAGGCACGCCAGCTGACCGTCGAAGTCCGCTGACGGCAGCAGCGTGGCCGTCACACCGCCGCCGGTCGTCGCATCGACGACCCGCTGCTCGGTCAACGCACGACGCGCGTCGAGGGCCGCCGGCCACAGCAGCGCTTGCGTGAGGGCGCAGAGCTTACGCGCAAGGACCCTTCGCTCAGCCTTCTGCAGCTTCAGCTTGGACGAAGCCGCGCGCCGCGCGAGGGACAGATACAGGCTCGCCTGCTGCACGGCCGCCCGCGCGGTGCCGACGCGCATTCCAGCACAACGCTTCGCGGCAACCGAAGCCTTGCCAGCGCGCAGCAACGCAAACACGCCGGCGAACTGCTCGAGGTTTTTCTGCGCACGGCGCAGCCCCCGTTGTGCCGGCACCATGGTCGCGAGGAGCAGGGTGCACGCAGCGACCGAGAGTTGAGACCTTGTTAGCATCGAATTTCTCCACAGGGATCCGTGTGCATTTCCAAAGACGAGAACGCAGCCGATCCGTGACGGGACAAATCCAATTCCACTTAAGAAGCGAGGTTCGGCGTGGCGCTCGGACGCGTCTTCGTGGACGCAACGCGCAGCGAGCCACGGCGATCGGAGTGCCCAGCCCGCTCGAGTTCGCCACGCAGCGCTGCCCGGGCGCGGCTCAGGCGTTTGCGCATGGCCATTCTGGTGATCTTGAGCCGGCGACAGATCTCGTCTGGGTCGTAGCCACAGTCCGCAAGCTGCAGCACATCCCGGAGCGAAGTTGGAAGCGCCTCCAGACAGGTCGCTCGAGCCGTTGCCAGCTCGTTGGCGCTGGCCAGCACGACCGGATCGTCAGCCACGCGGGCGTTCTCCGACACCTCACACACGGCACGACGGCGGACGCGGCTACTCTTTTTCAAGTCGACCACCATGTTTCGGAGCGCGGCATAGGCGTAGGCCCGAAACGCCCACTTGGACTCGGACGGCCCGCGCGCGCATCCGGAACGTTCGACAAGCCTCAAGACAAAGGCTTGGTAGAGGTCCTCCGCGCTCGTCCAACGCCGTAGAAAGTGAGGCAGCAGTTTCTGCGCGAACGCGACGAATCGGTCCCGACGATCCACGAGGTACGAAACCATGGCACGCGGATCCCCGTCAACATAGATGAGCCAATACGTCGTCGTCCTTTCGTTCATTGTCACTCCTTGGTCCTGCGCTCTCTCGAGCCCGCACGTGTCGTCGGCTTCCAGGTCGCTCTCACATAGTCTGCCACAGCGCCGAGCTTCATGGAACGCGCGATCCTCCGCAGGAACCTGCCGTCGTCTTCGCTCTCATACCCGAAGCGGCCGGGATCGCTCGCAGCCCGCAGGAGGAGGTGTGTGGCATGCCGCGCAAAGCGTTCGCCAGATCCTTGAGTCTCGACCAAGGCATACGTGATCGCGGCTTTCTGGAATCCGTGCATCATAGACGGCCGCAGCGCCGCCTCGTACATGTCCGCGGCGGCAGCTTCGACATCGTCCAACTTGATGTCGGCGAGCGCGCGCGCAAAGTAGACATAGCCATCCGCGGAGCGCGTCATCAGCTCTGTGAGCGCGTCCCGCGCCTGCTCGGCCCGGTCGGTTGAAAAGTTGAGGACGATGCTCTCGAGGACGATGCTCGTCCAGGCCTGGCTGGCCGCCGGCGCAACGCGATAGAGTATCTCGTGCTTGCGGCCGCCGAACTGTGCGATCAGCGCGCCCTTGACGACCTGCAAGACGACTGGGCCAAGGCTCACCTCGCGGTGCAAAAACTTGCGCACGAGAACGTCCCCTAGGCTGCGTCCGGCTGCCGCGATTTGAGCCCACGCAGCATAGAAGCTGTCACTGGAGCGTAGCATCGCTACGGTGTGCGCCGGCAGGCCTCCTGGCAGGTCCGGCATGCGCTCACCACGAACCCGCGCGCACAGCCGCCGCAGGGCAATCGCACCCGGATCCTGGTGGAATACACCGGCGAAAGCCTCGGCCTTGCGCGCCGCTTCTTCGAAGTGACCGGCCAGAATGAGCGTCGGCACGAGCATCTCATTGGCTCTGCGATGATGCGGATCATAGCCGAGCGCTCGCTTCAGCTGCAAGATCGCGGTGCCGACATCGGCGGTGAGTAGGGCGCGCGCATAGGCGGCATCGGCGGGATCGAGATCGTTCTTACGCTGCAAGAGCTGCTTCAGCTCACGCGAGGCGCGCCCAACGAACTTGAAGCCGGGCCTACGAGTCGCGTCCATAGACAGCAAACGAGCTCGGTCCGCGTGCACTCCGAGCCCGCCTCGTTTGAGCAACGCTCGCAGGCGCGCTCGGGCCTCGTCCGGACGCAACGCGCCATCCAGCGCCTCGATCGTCTTGAGTTCGAGCGAGACCGGATCACTCGCATGCGGCATGGCCGCCCGATAGCTCACGAGCGCCGTTTCCCAGGATCCGATCGCGGCAGCGTCGTCGCCGAGCCCCTCGTTGCGGCGCGCACGCGCACGAAGATTCTCGCGCCGGAGCTCGGCGGTCGCATGCACGAGCTCCGAGTTGGCACGCTCGAGCCGCGCGTTCCGAAACTCGAGGCCGAGCAAGACGAGCAACAGCAGCACGATGCCGGCCGCCAACGGTTCGCGCTGGACCCACCGCCAGAGCCGTACGGGGACGCTCGGGAGCCACGTCGGTCGCTCACCCGCGCGCACGCGCGCGAGGTCTTCGGCAAAACAGCGCGCCGAGGGCTGGCGATGGCGCGGATCCTTGCTGAGCGCCGTGTCGAGCACGCGCTGCAACCATCGCGGCGCGGCCGCTGGCAGCCGAGGTGCTCGTTCACGAACGATGCAGCGCATCAGATCGCTATGCTCGTCCGCCGTCCACGGCGTCTGCTTGGCGAAGACGACATAGGCAAGAACGCCGAGGGCCCAGACATCACTCGCTGGCGATAGCTGCCTCCCTTGCACCTGTTCCGGGGAAGCAAACGAGAGCGTCCCAGGAAACACGTGCGGCTCGGAGAGCTGCTCCTCGGCCGTGGGCCGTCGCGGCTTGGCCGTGCCGAAGTCGCAGAGGATTGGCCTGCCCGCCGAGAGGAGCACGTTGCTCGGCTTGAGGTCGCGATACAGAATATCCTGAACGTGCAGCGCGTGGATGGCCTCCGCAACCTGCACAACCACGCCGAGCAGCTCGCGCGCATTCTCGGGTGCACACGGGTTTTCGATTCCTTTCAGGTAGTCCGCCAGCGTGCCCCCATCGACAAACTCCATGGCGATCCAGTGATGCTCGTCGTCGCACCCGATCGCTAGAACGGTCACGAACCTCGAATCGTCACGAAAGCGCTCGGCAAGCGCATACTCGCGCCGCGTGCGACGCGGATCGACCTTCGTCGTGTCGAAGACCTTGAGCGCAACCCGCTTGCCACTCGTCTCGTCGTGGGCCTCATAGACCGCCGCGGTTCCGCCCGCTGCCAGCAAGGACCGTGTTCGAAATCGCCCAAACGTCTGCGCAACGAAGTCTCGCTCTGGCATCAACGGCCTCACCTGGGACAGGGACGGCTCATCGCGAGCCGAGCGCGAGCTTAGGGCGCGAGCCTCAGCGGTCGCCGGCTGTGTGCCGTTTTTTTGCTAGGGCGCGGCGCAGCAAACGGCTCAGTTCGAGTTCCAGTCGCTCGTCCGTGCCCGCCGCGAGCCGGCTCTCGATCGCATCGGTGGCGGCATCGCCCATCGCCAGCATGGTTCGGCCAGCCCAGGCGCGGACCTCGATGTCGGTGTGGGCGAGCAGGTCGGTCAAATACGGAATGGCACTCGGTCCCATGCGCACGAGGTAGGCGCTGACATCGTCTCGAACAGACGAGTCCTCATGCAGCATGTCCGCGACCCAAGCTTCCATCGAGCGATCGTGCCCTGGGTTGCGACCGGGGGCGAGGAGCGCGCCCAAATAGGCAAGCAGGAGGGCATTCATTGCCGGGGTTCCTGGCGCGGCCGCGGGGCCGGACGCAAGGCACGCTTGCAGCAATCGCATGACGGGGTTCCGGTTCGCAGCACGGACCACCTCCACCCGCTGGGCAGTCAGCGGGTCTACACTCGAGTTGTCGATCAGATTCGTCGTTGACCACGATGACAGCCATTGCGCCTTCGGTGGCCACACCCTGTAGGCGCGGGAATCGAAGGGGCAACACCTTGTCACCGAAAAAGTGTACTCGACGATTCGTGGCTCGGACGTGAATCTTCCTGACGATTCATCGTCCCAGCCG
Organism: uncultured Phycisphaerales bacterium; assembly: GCA_964434515.1. Classification (GTDB taxonomy): domain Bacteria; phylum Planctomycetota; class UBA1135; order UBA1135; genus CAYSWE01. The sequence continues at coordinate 7,275 of CAYSWE010000050.1, forward strand.
ACAGCGCACCGGCCAGTCCATTGCACGACCGTGCGCAACGTAGGTCGGCAGGGCCCCCGGCGACCAAATCGCATGACCACACGTGTCGACCTCGAACGCCGGCAGGACACGAAATGCAAGCCCACCGCGCGTCGCGGTCAGGGCACCGTAGGAAGCCAGGTGGATGTGCCCAAACATAAGATCCACGTCCCCCAAGCCGGCGACGGCGCGCAACGCCCGTTCGGAAGGGCGTAAGGAGTAGGGATCGGCCTGCGATACCGAGCGCTTGCTGATGGAGCGAGCTCGGTCGGCGAACCTACGCGACCACGAGAACGGCAGCGTATGACCAAGCGCACGCAACGCAAGGCAGCGCAGGTAGCGCTTCGACTGCTGATACTTCTCGTCGTTGAGACAGAGTTCGTCGCCGTGTAGACACACCAGGTCCCGCGAACGCCGCGCTCGCACGATCAGTCCGCCGGCAACAACCCGCGCTCCGGTCGCTCGCTCGAATGCTCGACCGAGCTGATAGTCGCGATTGCCATGCAATACGTAGATGCGCACAGAGCGCTCGGCTGCCCGCCGCAGCGCCTCCGGAACACGCCGCCAGGCGGCGACCTGCAGCTGCGTGCGGCCAACCCAATAGTCGAACAGATCCCCGAGAATCAACGCGAGCCCACCGTCAGGAACCGCATCGAGCAGACGCTCGAAGGCCGCGGTCGCGGCGTCGGCCTCGGGCCTCAGGTGCAGATCCGAAACCAGCAAGACGTCGGAATCGCCCGAGGCATCGAGCTCGAACAGAGCCGTCCCCAGAAGCCGCCCGGCGCGAGCTCCAAGCGGCGGTGGCACGGGAGGCGTCACTTCAGAGCGGCTCGACGAGCAGGAAGCAGCCGCGCACGGGATCCAGCTTGGTCAGGATGTGTCGGCCAACGCCCAGGGGCTTGCCGGTCCACAGGTCGCGCACCCGTGCTGCGACCGGCAGGACGATCCGCAGCGGCTGTGGCCCCCGCTCGACGAGCTGCTTGAAGAGCGCGGGGTTCTCGAGGCAGTTGGCCCGCACGGCGAGGATGCGCCTGCCGTCTTTGCCAAGCAGCACCCGCTCGAGGATTGTCGGATAGCCACGCACGCTGGCCAAGGCGATCTCTTCGACGCCATGCCGATCCAAGACGCGACGAACGCGCGTCCGCAGGTCGCGACAACTCGCGGCGAACGACGGGATCAATCGCGTCGCCGCATACTCGGCAACACCAAGATTGAGCAGCATGACGCGGCCACGTCCCACGGTGCGCTCCAGTTGACACCAATCCGCGCGGTCGGTCCCGAGCGAGTGCACCCAGGGCTGCAGGCCCGAACGCTGCGCCAACTGCACATCCGAGGAGGCGCGCTGGCCGACGGTGATCCCTTCCGGCTCCAGGCCTGTCTCGACGATGCCCAGGCCGCTCGAAAGCCGCGGAGCTCCAACCAGCCGCCCCTCACGCAGATGACGCACACTGCGCCGCCGCGCGATGCCAAAGAGTTCGTCGAGCGGCGGCCTCGATCGAAGCCGGAGGCGCTCGTCGTATCGACCGGGCGTCTCGTCGGCGACGACGAGCCCGCCCGCCTCGGCAAATGCCACGATCGTGCGCAGCGATTGCTCCGAGAGCGCCAGGCACGAGGGCAGGACGAGCACGCGCGGCGCCCGACGCCCGCCAAAGTTTCGCTGCGTCAGCTGCCCCGGCGTCACGAAGCGAAATCCGTAGCCCAGGTCTTGCAAGAGACGCACCCAGGACAGCCTCGCCGCCTGGGAAGTGGAGTGTGCCCGCTCGTAGGTACCGAAGCGCCGCGTCCAGGACTTGCCATCGCGCGCCGAATCCAGCATCCAATGCAGCCGCACGGACGCCTGACTCTCCAAGATGACAACGTCGCCGGAAAAGACTCTGGCCCCCGCGAGCAGAGCTCCCTTCGTCCCACACACCCTTGGCAGGTCACGGGCAAGTAGCTTGCCAAACACCGACAGCCGAGTCGGGTCGCTGATCGGCGTCGCACCTTGGCCCTTGGCTGGGTGCTTGGCAAAGAACGCATCGGCGCTCCACAAGATGACGCCATTCAGCCCGTGCGCCAACGCGTCGTAGAGCCGCGCGACGCTGCGCCGGGCGAGCAACGGGTCCTCCTCGGGGAACACCGTCTCATAGTGCAGCGTGCCCGGACGCGCCAAGGAGCGCACCAGAGCGCGCGTTCCGCCGATATCATAAGGCTCGACGAAGTCGACCACCGACAGCAGGCGCCGCCAGTCGTGTCCACCGAACGCCGCCGGCGGCTGCCCACCCTCGAAGCCGACCGGCGTCGCGGGTGCGACCTGGCGCGATTCGCGAGCGAGCAGCGCCAGCGTGCTGGCGAGCACGATGTCCATGTACTCGCGATGGTCGCTCCAATCGGTCAGCCGGATCGGCCAATCCGCGATGAGTTCGCGCTTGCGCACCGCGTCCGTCGTCGGAGGCACGACCTCGGCGAAACTCCGAAACCGACTCTGCCATGCCACGTTGAGCGCGGACACGTCTCCATAGCGAGCGTGCAGCCAACTGCGAAACCCCTTCAACGTGCTCTCGTTGAAGCTGAAGTCGAGCGGATTCGCGAGCCGCGTGACCGAGATCTCGTCGTCGAGCGAGACCATCGCCGGGTGCATCGGCGCAGCTCGCCCGACCCGAGCTCGCACGAGGCGCAGCAGCTTGGACCGAACGGGCCAAGAAGACAGCGGGTTGGGCCGCAGCAGCTCGGCCGGCGAACGGCTCGCCTCGTAAGCCTCACGCTTCTCGCGAAACACGCGTTCGCGCAGATGCAGCGTGCCCTTGCCGGCCGCGTGATCGAGATAGAAGGCCAGCCCTAGATCGACGACCGGCCGCGGATCCTCGTTTTGGTCGACGACGACCCCCGACACGCCCGCCCGACGCAGCGTCTCGGCGAAGGCGCGGCCGAGCCGCGGTCCACCGTAGCGCCACAGGAAGGAATGGAAACGCTTGCCGGCCAGCGGCGTGACGGCACGGGCCGGCGCCTTCGTCTGGCCCGAAACCAAGCCGACGACGAGGCCCACCGTGCAGGCGGCCGCCCGCAGCGCTCGACGGAGTTGCTCATTCGATGCCATAGTCCTTGAGTTTCTCCCAGAGCACCTTGCGACTGATGCCGAGCACCTTGGCCGCGTTCGTCCGATGACCACCACGCGCCGCGAGGACGAGCCGCAGATGAGCCTGCTCGGCCTCGACCAGGACCTCCTTGAGCGTGCGCGTCTCTTGCCCAGGAGCCGCGCTGCGCGCGTGCCCCAGCCCGGTCTCGTCGGGCAGCAGGTGCTCGCGCTTCAGAAACCGCCCTTTACCCACAAGTGCGATCGCGCGCTCCATGTGGTTCTCGAGTTGGCGGATGTTGCCCGGCCAGGCATAGGCCTCCATCGCCGCCAGGTCCTCGGTCCTGACCTCGAGTTCGCGATCCCCGGCAAAGCGCCGCATGAAATGCGCAACGAGCAGCGGAACGTCACCCTGCCGTTCGCGCAACGGCGGTAGCAGAATGGGGACGACCTTGAGCCGGTAGTAAAGGTCCTCGCGAAACCGTTCCTCGCGCACGCGCTCTTCGAGCGGGACCTTCGTGGCGGAGATCAGCCGAATGTCGACGTGCACGGTGCGTTCCCCACCGACCCGCTCGAACTCACGCTCCTGCAGCACACGCAGTAGCTTGACCTGGGTCGGCATGCTCATGTCATCGATATCGTCGAGGAAGACCGTGCCACCCTGGGCCAACTCGAACCGCCCCTTGCGCGCCTTGGCCGCGTCGGTGAACGCGCCGCGCTCGTGCCCGAACAGCTCGCTCTCCAAAAGGGTCTCCGGCAAAGCTCCGCACGAGATCGCCACGAACGGACCGTTGCGGCGCGCCGACAGTCGGTGCACGGCGCGCGCGACACGCTCCTTGCCGGTGCCGCTCTCACCCTGGATCAGGACCGACGTGTCCGATGGCGCCACCGCCTCGACCAAGCGAAACATGTCCTGCATCTTGCGCGACTGGCCAACGATGTTCGCAAACGGATCGCCGGCGCCGATCTCGTGGCGTAGCCGCTCGTTCTCGGCCTTGAGCGCCTGCACCTGCCGGATCTGATCGAGCCGCTCGAGGACGACCTCATTCAAGAACGGCTTCTGCAGGTAGTCATAGGCACCGGCACGCATCGCCTCGACCGCCTGCTCGACCGTGGCATAGCCAGTGATGACGATGACCTCGGTCTCCGGGCGACGCGCCTTGGCTTGCTTGAGGATGTCGATGCCGTCGCCGCCGGGCAGGCGAACGTCGGTAATGACGCAATCGAAGACCGCAGCCTTGACTGCCGCAATCGCGCCGGAGCCCGTGGGTTCCCAACGGACCTGATGACCGGCCTCTTCGAGGTCTTCGGTCAGCGTAAGGGCGATACCGCGTTCATCTTCTGCGAGCAGGACTTCCATACCCCGCCCATGGTAGCCGCCCCGTTGGCGTCTGCGCTACTCGCCAACCTTGAGTTCGGGCCACTGGCGGAACTGGGCAAGATACCCCATGACCTTATAGACCAGACGGGCGGCCACGTACTCGGTCACGGTGTGGCCGGCAATCGGCACGCATTCGACGACGTCCATGCCAACGATGTCGCGTTCACGCGCGACCGCCTTGACGATCTCCAGCACGGTCTGCCACCCCAGCCCGCCGGGCTCCGGCAGGTTGGTCGCCGGACAGAGCGACGGATCGAACACCGACATGTCCACGGACAGATACACGTGATGGGAGAGCCCTTCACAGATCTGCGGAATGAGCTCGGACTTGAGCGCCTGCGATTCGATGTCGTGCGCGAAGAACGTGCTCACATGGCCTTTGTCGGTCAGATTCGCCTCTTCCTCGTTGAGGCTGCGGATCCCGACCTGCGTGATGGGCAGCTCACCGCGCAAGCGATCCATGACGGTCATCCGACCGAAACGCGCGCCGCCAAACTCGGTGCGCAGGTTGGGGTGAGCGTCGAGCTGCAACACCGTGAGATCGCGATACTGGTTGAGGTAGGCACGGATGATGCCCTGCGAGATCCACCCCTCACCGCCCAGATAGAACGCGCGCTTGCCGGCGCGCTGCACCTTGCCGGCGTAGCTCTGCAGCTCCTGCGCCATCTCGTCCGGCGGCAACTGAGTGATCGGCGGCTCGAGCGTGACGATGCCGAGACGCGCCGGCGATTTGAAGCTTTCTTCGTCGAAGAACTCGACGCGCTGCGATGCCTCGAGGATGCGGGCGGCGCCGTCCTTGGCGCCCGTGCGACCACCGACCGAAGTTTCGTACGGCAGCGCGACCACGCAGAACCGGGCATGCTCGAGGTCGCAATACGGAGACCCCAATCCAAGGAACGCACCGCTGGCCTGGCCAAGTTCTGACATCCGAAAAAACCTTTCATCCTCGGCGCCCCAGAGAAGTTCGCCGTTCGGTCGCGTCTTTCCGGATTGCCCTTGAGTGGACATGTCGTAAGGCTGCCTTGTACACGGCCAGTCGCCGCGCTTCAAGAAAACCGCATCAACAGCATGGCCCTGCGCCAAACTGCGTCGGTCCCAAGACTGCATGGGACTACGAATCGACCGGCAAGACCACGGGCACGCGCAGCGGAGCCTCATGCCAGGCATGCTGGCGATACCGGACGCGGTCCCTGAGCGAATGCACGAGCGCTGCGGCCGCCGCGCTGGCCGGCCACGCTACGAGAAAGCTATCGTCGGACCGAGGTGGCCGCCCACCCGCGGGCAACGCCGCGTGCCGCATGGCTCGCACGCGGCGCTGTCGCACCAACCGCTCACCGAGCGAGCACTTGCCGATGTAGAGGACGCGGCTGCCCGGCGCGAACAGGTCGAGCAGCACCAGCATCCGCGCCTCGGCGGCCAGGCGGAGCCGTTCCTCGGGCGCGATGTGTTCCCGAAAGAATGGGGACCGATCGGGCTCAAAGAAGAACTCCGTCAGGTCAAAGACGTGATAGCGGCCGTTGGCCCCGACCAGCATCGCGCGCTCCGCGCCGGGCAACGCCTTGCGCAAGAAAGCCAGTTTGTCCGGATCGGCCTGGCTCTCGGCCAGCACCGCGAGCTGCCGGCGCGCCCCGAGCGCCGCCCAGGGACCGGCAAAGTTGGCGAGGTACGGCGCATAGCTCCGCAGTTGGTCGTTCGCAACCTGCGCGAAGAGATCCGTGCCCTCGAACATCGGCACGCGGCTCCAGGCCTCGATCGACCAACCCGGTGGCGTGCCAAGCTGATGCAGCGTCGTCGTAGCGGCGTCCAGACTCGCGAAGTCCGCGGCCACAGCGCGCACGCGCGGCAAAGCGCGTTCGCGCCACACACCAACCCCACCGTAGAAGCCGAGCACGACGATCCATACCAGGCCGCCGAGTGCGGCCGGCCGAGGCAGCCACGCGAGGCAGCGGGCGCCAGTCCAGATCACGAATGGCACGAAATACCATGGCCAGAAATCGTGCACGACCGCATGCGAGCGAAACACGAGCGTGTGCAGCGCGCCGCAGAATGCGAACGCGCCCGCGACGAAGCCAACGCGGCCACGCTGGAGCACAACGCCGGCCAAAGCGGCGAACAGAAGAACCGGCGTGAACCCACGGCTGAGAAAGGCGAACTCACGGCCGAAGAATCCCTCGGCGAGCGGCGCTCCGCCTTTGGCGCGCAGCGCATCGAGGATCTTCTCGTACCAGAGCTTGCCGCTGTCGACGCCGATCGCGTCGAGCATGAGCGGCGCATGCAGGACACTCGACACCATGGACAAGAGCGCAGTCGTGCCGATCGCGGCGAAGAACGCCAGCCGCTGCCGCACGCTACCGCGCCCGAGCAGGAGCTCGTGAAATCCGAACACCGGCGCGAGATAGAGCACCGGATAATCCAGCCACCCCCCCAAGAAAACGAACGGCAGGAGACTCCAGCGCTTGCCTCGGAGGTAACCCCAGACGAGTCCGAGCATGGCCGGCAGACAAAGCGGCTCGTAGGAAACGTTGACCCCGTGCGCGATGACCAGAGGCGTGGCGGCAAACAGCGCGAGCAGCAGCCAGGGATCGCGCCCCTCCTCGCGGGCAAGCCCGAACACCAAAAACGCCGCGAGCACAGACGCGAGCAACGGGACCAGGCGCGCAGCCCACGGTGCCGAGCCAGTCACCGAAAACACCGCTGCCGTCCACAGATCCAGAGTCGGCGGATGGCCGTGATAGACGACCCAGTCGGACGGATCGACCGGTGGATCGAGGTTCATCACCTGCAACCCGAGCGTCCGGCCGAGTCCGAGGCGACCGTAGTTCTCGGCAATCCGAACGTTGAAGTTGCCGATCCAGTCCGCGAAACCGAAGACGCGCGAAAACGGCGTATCGAGGTAGACCCCCCAAACGAGGAGCAGCCCCGCCACGCAACCAACCGCGAACCACGACCAGCCGAGCCGGGAACGCGAGCCCTGAGGGCCCTCAGCCATTCGGTGTCGGGAACGCCACTACAACTCCTTCGGGCCGCGCTCCATGTCTGGGCCTTCGGTCGAAGGCTCAGCAGCGTCCATCGGTGGCGGGGCAGGCTTGGCCGGAGCCGGATCCGGGGCGCGCAGGGGCAGCGGGTGCCAATCGAGCTGGTTGCCACCCTGGGACTCCGCGCGGTGCAACGCCTGCTCGGCCTGGACGATGACCGAGTCCAGGAAGAGCGTGTTGCGCTCCACGTAGCAGGCGAGCCCACAGCTGAGAGTGACACGCAGCTGACGCGTGCCCGATTGCAGCTCGAGCTCCTCGACCGCCTCGCGGATCCGCTCGGCAGCCAGGCGCGCGCCATCGAGATCGGTGTGCGGCAACACCCACAGCAGCCGGTCCTCACTGAGGCGTCCGACAATATCCGTCGTGCGGGAGCGACCGCGGAACAGCCGCGCCAGCTCTTCCATCAGCAAGGCACGCGCCTCGAAGCCGTAGAGATCCGCCAACTGATCGATCCGGTCGATGCGACACACCGCGAGCGTCAGTGGGTAGGCATACCGCCGGGCGCGTGCGAACTCCTGCTTGGCCAGCTGCTGGGTCTGACTCAGTCCCAGCAGCGGGACCGCGTTGAGCCCAAAGCCGCGACGGCCCGTGCTGGATCG
>CAYSWE010000051.1:0-15166 GCA_964434515.1 uncultured Phycisphaerales bacterium
GGAGTGCGCGAGGCCGTCGCTGGTGGTCGGCACTCCAAGGCCAACGAGAAGGGTGGGCCGAGTTTCACCGAGACCCGGGCCAAAATCATGGCCGGCAAGCTGACCTGGGACCAGCAAACGTCGTTGTGGCAGTCGCTCAGCAAGGAGGAGCAATCCAAGCTGGTCGCGGAGTTCGAGCGCATTGCTCAGGAGCATCCGCACGATGCTCAGGCACAGAACAACCTCGGCGAGGCCTATCTGCAGCGGATCTTCTCGGCTGGGTTTGCCGAGAAGGGGCAGCTCGCCCAGAAGGCCGACGAGGTGTTTGACAAGGCGCTGGCGGTCGACGATCACCATTGGAAGGCGCGCTTCAACAAGGCGGTGTCTCTTTCCAACTGGCCCGCGTTCCTCGGCAAGCAGCCTGCTGCGATCAAGAATTTCAAGATCCTCATCGACCAGCAAGAGGCGTCCGGGGTCAAGCCCGAGCACGTGGCGAGCTATCTGTTCCTCGGCAATCTCTACGCCACTCAGGGCAAAGAGGACGAAGCCCGCAAGGTCTGGCAACGCGGCTTCGACCGCTTCCCGGACAACAAGGACCTGCGGACCAGGCTCGGCAAGAAGTAGCGCTTCTAGTGGCCTGACGCGGAAGTTCAGCACACATCTTTCGGGCCCTCGGCACCGTGGACTCCGAAGTATATCCACCGAACTTCTGCGACACACCTCTAGCGCTTATCCAGGCCGTGCTGGATCACCTGCCACTTCTCGTTGAAGCGGAAGCCGGGTGATTGCTCGAAGTTGTGGCAGCGGAAGCAGGTCTTGCCGGTGGGCTTGAGCGGCTTGCTCTTGGCGATGGCTGCATCGATTTCCGCACGGGGCGGCTCCTGCTTCGCGTCGAGCTGCGTTTGGATCGGCTGCATTGCGGCCACGTGGGCGGAGCCGGGTCCGTGGCAGGCCTCGCAGCCAACCGACGTCAGCTTCGGCGTCTTCTGCGCGTTGACAAAACCGCTCTTCTCGCCGTAGCCCACGGTGTGGCAGCCGACGCAATCGGGATGTTTCGTCGCGGGCCAGTGGTCGCGCTTTTCGCGCGCAGCAAGGTCCTTCCAGGCAAACGGGTGTGGCGATGCCTGCCAGCGTTGAAACGCATCGTGGTGGCACCGGCCGCAGGCATTGGCGCCGACGTACTGCGCGCCATTGACCGTTGCCTTGACATTTGCCATCTCCTCGAGGACGCCAAGCTCTCCCACCTGCTGTCGGTGCTGTCGCAGCATTCCCCAGACGTCGGGATCTACGCCCGGCGGGCGTTTGCCAGGCACGGTGCTCGGCGTGACGCTGAGAATCTCCTTGTGGGTGCGGGTCGTGATCCATGATCCCTGTGCATCGGGCTTGCCTTCCCAGAGGAGCAGATTCTTGCCGCGCCAGCCGGGGAACAGAATCACCGTCCGGGCGACGCCGGCAGTCTTGGGGTCGCGCGCCACGATCTCGGGTTTGCTGATGGTCTCCACGGCTTCGGGGAATGCCGCAACGATGTCGATCCCAGCCAGCTGCTTCGCTTCGAGCCGAGCACTTTTGGCGCCGCCGTAGTTGACGAAGAGGACCGAGCAGTCCCATGCCACGCCACGTGCACCGGCGGCGCGGATCGCGGCCCGGACGGCGCGCTCAGGTGGCAGAATCTCGTAGCCGGTCTTGGCGGGCATGCCATCGGGTCCGGCCAAGGAGAGGACCAAGACCTTGTAGCCGCCGGCCGGCAAGATCTTGTGTGTGAGATACGGCGCCCTAGCCGTGCTCCCCTCGATTTTCCGCAAGTCGGTCACCAGGAACGGTGCGCCGTCAGGTCCGTGGTAGGACGCCAGTTCCTCCGCGCCGAGGCTCAGATCGTTGGGACCGAGCGGAAACACCTCATAGCCCATCACCCCGCCGAGGACGTCCTGGATCGTCATGAGCTTGAGCCGCTCGAGGGGGTTGTTGCCCGCGATGAGGTTGCCGCCTTCGAGCTTGATGTCGAAGCGCTGCTTGTTTTGCCGGAACCACCACTGCCGGCGGTCGATGCCACCAGCTTGGGCCGACGCGCAACCGCAGGGCTCAAGATGCCCCTGCATGAGGCCGCTGAACACGATGCGCAGGGGCGCGGCACCGGGGCGCGGCGTCGGTTGTTGTGTCGCCTGATCGGTCGCCACGGGCTTGGTCTGCTGCGGCCGCGTGGGCGTGGCGAGAAGCCGATCGCGCCCCGGCTCACGCGCACATCCGAGCAGGCCGCAGCAGACCAAGGCGGCGAGGCAGAGGAGGGTTGTGGTGCGCATCATGTCCTGTGATTGGGGTAACCGGTGAACGGTACGACGACGACGTGCTGCTCTGGATCGGCACTCCGAAAGCGGACCGATCCTTCGAAGCCCTTCCCCTTGAGCCCACCTTTGTACTTGAGGGACAGAGTCCATCGCCGTGCGCCGCCGCCGTCGATTGTGGCCTCGAACAACGAACTCACGTCGCGTCCGTCGCGAGTGTGCACGTCGACGCTGTCGACGGCGAGCTTGGGGTCGAAACGCGGGCGACGATAGACGATCGTTACGAAGCGCTCGGTGGGCTGACGCCAATCGAAGCGTCCGAAGTCCAGGCGCCCGTGCGGCGTGACCTGTAGGTTGGGTAGCGCGTTGCCGACCAGCTGGATCTGCAAGAGATAGCCATGGTCGATGTCCGTCTTGAAGCCAAGCAAGCGATCGAATGGGCCTGCCTTCCCGCGCGGCGCGACGCGGATCCCGTAGCGATAGCCGCCCTTGTTCTTCGGCTCTCGCTTCTCCAAGACCACGCCGTCTCCGTCGCCGGTCACACTGAGCAGGTGAAAGGGCTCTTTGAGCGGCGCCAGTTCAAGGACGCTGTAGACCTCTTGGTCCTTGCTGAAGTCGCCGAGATCGATCGTCGGGTTCATGCTCGGCGCCAGGTCGGAGATGATGCGCACACGCGAGCGAATCGTGAAGCGGTAGGCCAGCGTCAAGACCCCCGCCTCCTCGGCGGGCTCGAAGTGCAGCTGACTGAGCGCCTGCTCCTTGTGGTCCCGCGGCGGTCGGAGGCGGGTGTCGACCTTGACCTCGAAGGCGAGTCGCTCGCCCGGCTCGAGCGTCGCCATCAAGAAGCCGCCGTCGACCTGTCGCGGTGGATTGTAGACCGGCCGATCGATGGGTTGGCCGTCTCGAAGCAGTCTCACCTTGGTGATGGCACAGGTGCACTGGTTGCGGATTCCGGTCAGCCGGACCCGCTGGGGGCCCCGATTGTCGATCGTGAACTGGTGGGTTCGTGACTGACCGTGTGGAATTTCTCCAAAGTCATGCACCATCTCGGACACCGCGAGCCAGGGAGTTCGCAGCGGGGACTTGGCCGCTGTACCGGGACCACAGGCCGTGCTGCACAGAAACATGGCGGGGCTCAGGAAGCCAAGAAACAGGGAGAGCTGGCGCATATCGGATCCGAAAGTCGCGATGACTATAAGGCGAGGCCGAGCGGAACGAACGTTCGCGTCGGCCACTTGCTCCCCGCTGTAGCCACGGGCACCGCCGAGGGATACGCGATCGCGAACTCAAAGCAAGCGGGGGGCCGCAGGTTTCCCTGCGGCCCCCCGCGGACAGGAGCTCATTCACACGCGACAACGAGCTAGAAGCAAGCGGAGTGCCAACCCTTGGCTGGACCAGGGGAATCGTCCGAGCACAGCGAGCACCTCGGTGCGATGGGTGCCTCGGCGGCAAGCGTCATCCATGTCCCCGCTCGCGACTGTGTCGAACCGCGTCGCACTCCCGGGGAACTATGGCGCGTCTGCCATGGTGTCGAGGCCATACCGCTTGAGCTTACGGTGCAGCGTCGTGTAGTCGACGCCCAGGCGCCGGGCTGCCGCCGCCTTGTTGCCGCCGGTTTCGAGCAGCGCCTGTCGGATCCAGTTGCGCTCGAGCACCGCGGCGGCGCTCTGCACCTGATCCTTGAGTGGCACGCCGTCACGGAACTCTGCGCTCGCCGGCGATGGGCGACTCTCGACCGCGATTGCCTCGACCGGAATCGGTCCGCCGTCGCCCAGCAGCGTGGCGCGCCGCAGCACGTTGAGCAGCTCGCGCAGGTTTCCGGGCCAGTCGTGGCCTGCAAGTCGCGCGGCAGCGTCGTCCGAGAGCCGCGCTCGTGGTCGATCAAGCTCGACTGCGATTCGGTGCAGGAACAGATCGGTAAAGTGGGGGATGTCCTCGGGACGTTCGCGCAGCGGCGGAATGTGGAGGACGAACTCCGCGACGCGATGGTAGAGGTCGAGTCGGAAGCGGCCGTGCTGGGTCTCTTCGAGTAAGTTCGTGTTGCCGGCGGCGATCAGTCGAACATCGAACCCGACGGCCTTGTCCGAGCCAAGCGGGCGCACCTCGCGCTCCTGCAACGCGCGCAGCAGTTTGGCCTGCAGACCCAGCGGTAGGTTGCCGAGTTCGTCAAGAAACAGCGTGCCCTGATCGGCCTCGACGAACAGGCCGTCCTTGCGCTGATCGGCGCCCGTGAACGCGCCGCGCTCGTGACCGAAGAGCAGGCTCTCGAGCAGCGGTTCTGGCAACGCGCCGCAGTCCACGGCAACGAACGGACGCTCGGCGCGCGGTGAGAGCTCGTGGATCGTCCGGGCAAGAATCTCCTTGCCGGTCCCGGATTCACCCTGGAGCAGCGCCGAGAGGCCAGGCGTCGACGCCACGAGCCGGGCCTGCTTCTCGAGTTCCCGCGCCAGCACGGAGATGCCGAAGCTCGTCTCGGTCGTGCCGAGTCTCGTTCGCAGGCGCGCCACTTCCTGCTTCAGTTGCTGCGTCTCGAGCGCTCGGCGGACCACCGTCAGGAGGCGGTCATTGTCGAATGGCTTGGTCAGGTAATCGTAGGCGCCGAGCTTCATCGCGTCGACGGCGGTGGCCACGTCCTCGAGCGCCGAGATCAAGACGACCGGCAGACGCGCGTCGAGTTCGTGCAGGCGTTGTAGCAGGGTGACGCCAGATTCGCCTGGCATGCGCACGTCGCTGACGACCACCTGTGCCGGTGCCTCCGAGTAGCGTTCGAGGGCTTCTCGTGCGTTGCCGGCCTCGACGACCTCGAAGCCGGCTTCGGTCAAGCAACCGGCCAGAAGCCAGCGCAGGTCGGCTTCGTCGTCGACGAGGAGCACGCGACACGCGCAAGCGCCCTTAGGCATGGGTCATCTCCGGGCCGCAGACAGCCTGCGACGTTTCGGCTGGGAGCCGCAGGCTCGCGACCGTGCCGCGGGGCTCGCGGGCCTCGAGCCAGAGCCTGCCGCCGTGGCGTTCGACCAGCGTGGCGCTCACTGTGAGGCCGAGGCCAGTACCATCGTCCTTGGTGGAAAAGAACGGCGTGAAGAGTCGCTCGATGTGCTCGGGTTCGACGCCACGGCCACGGTCGGCGACGCGAAACGTCGCCATCCCCGAGGCATCGCTCGTGAAGGAGACTTCGATCGGCCCTTCGTGGGGTCCCGCTTGCGTCGCGTTGCGCAGCAGGTTCACCAGCACCTGGAGCATGAGTTCCTTGTCGCCAAAGAATGTCGCCTCCGCGTCGACCGGATGCAGCTCGAACTCGACGTCGTGCGTGCGGGCCATGGGGCGCACGAGTTCGACCGAGGTCTGCAGGAACTCCGCGACCGAACAGCGGCGCGGCAGGAACTCCGTTTCTCGACCCAGGTCGAGGAGGCCACTGATGCGACGGTTGGACTTTTCGACGGCCCGTTCCATGACGTCGAGGCAACGCTCGCGTTCTTCTGTGCCGAGTTCGCCGGCGCGGATTCGCTGTAGGGCACTCTTCAGGATCGCCAGTGGATTGCGCAGCTCGTGCGCGACCCCTGCGGCGAGCTCGCCTACCGAGACCAGTGCCTCCTGACGCACAATGACATCCTTCGCCTTGGCCAGCTCCAGAGCACGGCGCCGGGAGCGATCGCGGGCGCGCTGCAGGTTGGCCTCGAGCACGCGCTTGGAGGCTAGGATCTCCGGGACCCAGAGCACGATTCCGTAGCACAAGAGCGAGAATCCCAATAGGAAGCCGACACCGCGATCGAGTCCGAATGCCAGGTTCGTGGCAAGGTCCGCAGGCATGATGTGCGGGCCCGCGGTGCGCAGTAGGACGGCGCCCAAGGAGCCCATCGACAGCATCAAGAACCCGAACTCGATCAGCCGAAAGGCGAGTGAGCGGAGCGAGCGGTTCTTGCGGCCGAGCACCACGAAGAAGGCCAGGAGTGCGGCGAAGAATAGGGGTCTCACGTAGTGATCGGTCACCGGATCGGAGCTGAAGAACGCCGTCGCGATCGTCAGCAGCGTGATCCACAGCACGCAGGCCGTGGGCCGGTTCTCGCTCGCACGCGTGGGGGCCGCTTCGTGTCCCATGGCTGTTCTTTCGGCAACCGGTGGTGTGCAGGACGAGCTTTTGACTCGTTGCGCGCTACTCTTGCCCGCGACCGTTCCGAGACATCGCCAAACGAGACATCGCCAAAGGAGACCCCGTGATGGGCCACGTCGAACGCCAGGATCCCGAAGTCCAGCGCCTTCTCGATGGAGAAGCGCAGCGCCAGGCCGACTGTCTGACGCTCATTGCGTCGGAAAACCACTGCTCGCCTGCCGTTCGCGAGGCCATGTCGTCGTTTCTCACCGACAAGTATGCCGAAGGCTACCCGGGCAAGCGCTACTACGGCGGCTGCGAGATCGGCGACGCGGTCGAGGAGCTGGCCATCCAGCGGGCCCAGGAGTTGTTTGGCGCCGAAGCTGCGAATGTGCAGCCGCACTCGGGAACCCAGGCCAACTTGCACGCCTACCTCGGACTCATGGAGGGTGGTGATTCGTTGTTGGGAATGGCGCTCAATGCCGGCGGACACCTTTCGCATGGGTTCAAGCGCAGCCACTCGGGACGGCTGTTCAGGGCGCACTCGTATGGCCTTGATGACGAGACCGGTCTGATCGACTATGACGCTGTCGCTACGCTAGCCAAGGAGCACCGACCGAAGGTCTTGGTCGGCGGCGGTAGCGCCTATCCGCGTCTCATCGATTGGCAGCGATTGCGGACGATTGCCGATGAGGTCGGAGCCAAGCTCATGGCCGACATCGCCCACCCGGCGGGGTTGATCGCCGGTCGCGTGATTCCCTCGCCGATCGGGATCGCGGACGTCGTGACGATGACCACTCACAAGACGCTACGGGGTCCGCGCGGCGGCATGATTCTTTGTCGCGCCGAACTCGCCAAGTCGATCCGATCCTCGGTCTTTCCCGGGGGGCAGGGGGGCCCGTTTCTGCACGCCATCGCCGCCAAGGCCGTGGCGTTTCGCGAGGCGTTGCAGCCGGAGTTTCGTGTCTACGGCGAGCAGACGGTCAACAACGCCAAGGCGCTCGGCACGGCCTTGACCGGGCACGGTTTCGAACTGGTGACGGGCGGCACCGATACGCACCTCGTGCTCGTGGATCTACGGCCCAAGGACATGTCGGGCCGCGACGCCGAAGCCCTGTGTCTGGCAGCCAACATCGTCGTCAACAAGAACCTCATTCCCGGTGACCCGCGCAAGGCGATGGAGACCAGCGGGCTGCGCCTTGGCTCGCCAGCGGTGACCACGCGCGGAATGAAAGAAGACCAGATGGTGGAGCTCGCCGGCTTGATCGATCGACTGTTGACCGGGGGGGAGGCCGAAGTCGAGGGCGTGCGGAGTCGTGTGGCCGAGCTGGCGCGGGAGTTTCCGCTGCCGTCGTGATTCAAGGATCGCCGGTCGGCCGACGATAAACTCACCATGTCAGCGCTATGGTGCATCCTTCTTGGCGCGGCGATTGCCACCGGGGCCCGCGGCCAGCAGCCCCTGTCTCTGGTCGTCGTCAGCGGTGCGCAAGGGCACGACGGACGGGTCGATCTCGCTGCGCTTGGCCTGGGCAGTGGTGGACTCGGACCTCAGAGCGAGTGGACCACAGAGGTCCGGCGCGTGGCGCAGGACGTCTGGCGGACGCGCGGCGGCGTGCGGATTCGTGTGGGCCGGTCCGTGCAGATCGAGTTTGTCGATGGGCCGGAACTCACGATCGACGCCCAAGGACGCTACCTTCGACAGGACAAGCGTCTGACCGAGCCAGCCCTGCTCGGGTTGGCGCTGCGCATGCACGACGGCGCTGAGTTGCGCATCCATCCAGGCAGCGCGCGCGGCGCCCGAGAAGTGACCCTGTTCGATCAAGGCCGGGAGCTCGTTCTCGGGCGCAACGGTCGTCCGCTGGGGCGGCCGCGGCGTGCGCGTGGCTTCCACGGGCTGCGACACTACGCGTGCGGTCAAGGGGACGAAATCGTCAGTCTCACGAGCTTGGGGCCGTGTCTCTTTGTCCGGCCCGTACTCGTGCACGGCAGGACACCGCACCGGCGGTTGCTTGTCGTTGGGGACTGGATTCGCTCTGCGGTCGGGGACCTGTTCGACGCGACACCGAAGGACAGTGTTCAGTATCCTCTCGCGCGCAAGCACGCCGCGTTTCTGCGCGACCTGTGCGCTCAGCTTTTCCCCGCGGACCAACTGCGCGCCCAGACCAGGTCGAGCCAGCCCGGCGTGCAGCTCGTGTTCGCGCTTGGCAGCGATCTTCGTTGGATGTTGCGACCGTTCGGCCGGCCGGACAGCCTTGGCGTCGCCTTCTCGTTGCATCTCGGACCGGAAGCGCCCGCGTCGCTCGAGTTCGTTTCGTTGCTAGGACGAACGACGCTGTACCGCGTGCTGCCGAAGACTCGTCGATTGCGCTCCCGTTACCTCGGCCGCGGCGTCGACGCTTTGCCACGCGCCGCCAAGCTGCTGCCGTGGCCGCTGCCGCTGGCACACTATTCCCAGCGCAAGCGCGCCCTCAGAGCGCTCGAGCCGTGGCTACGCGATGGGCCTCGGGACAAAAAGGTGCCGGCTGAGCGGGCTGGACTGGTAGGCTTGCCTCAGACATGGCGGACCCGCGGACGAAGGAACCGGTAACGATCTCGCTCGGCAGTGTGTGGCAGCGGATCCGCGGCCAGCCACTCGACGAGAAGCTGTTTACGTGGGCCGGGATCGTGTTCTTCGCCGGTTCGATCCTGCCCTGGTCGCCGGGGACCAATGGTTGGAGTTCGAGCCTGACGGCGCTGACCAGCCTGGCGGTCGTGTGCGGATTGCTGGTCCATGTGCTCGCTCTGGCGGGCGTCGGCCCCGGGCGGAACGATGGTTTTTGGCGTGCCTACCGCTGGGCTGGCGCCGGCGCCGTGGTCCTCTTCGCGGTGAGCTTCCTCGGTCGTATTGCCAGCCCTCGCGAGCAGGCGTTGGGCTTCTGGCTCTGCGCGATGTCGATGGCGGTGTTTGCCAACGCACTGTACCGCTTGCTCGACAAGCGCCGTCTGCTGCCGTTCCGAATCACGCGCTAAGGTTGCGGCCGGCTTTCGGTCAGAGCCGGAAGTCCGCTCCACGGCAGATCCGGCCGATCGAGAACGGTGCTCTCGCGTCGACCAGGTACAGCGCGAAGTGAATGCGCGTGCCTTGCGCGTCTGGCGTCCGCGGGATGCGAATCTCGATGCGCGCCACGCCGTCGGCGTCGAACGTGGCTTGATGGCCTGCGAACAGCGCGCTGGCTGGCTGCAGCGACTGGAGGTAGAGCGGATCCATGGCAAGCGGGATCTGCCGGTGGTCGGGCAGCCGTACGGCGGGTTGGCTCGCGAGGCTGAAGAGGCAGCGGTAGGTCTTGCCGGCCAGCGCGGGCTGGCGCAGCTCGAGCACACCGGGCCCGTCTGCGCTGCCCGGCGTGTAGCTCGGTTGGATTCCGCACGCGTCGGGTGGGCGGTCCGCGATCTGCACGGGCGCACGGAAGAGCGACAGTCGGCGGTTCTCCAGGAACGCAAGGCCCTCGATGAGCTTGCGATAGGGCCTTGCGAGCGGTCGCACGCCGTTCGCCCAGTCCCCGTCGAGCGCAGCCTGTCGCGCGACGGAGCGCGTCCGGAGGGCCCGCTGTGCCAGGTCGAGGTAGACCGGCACCTGGCCGAGCGAGCAGACCGCGATGCAGGCGGCCAAGCTACCCTGCAGCAGGCCAAGGACGTTGCGCAAACGGCCCGATCGCATTCGGGCGATCCAGACGAACGGCGTGACCACGATCGCGATCCACAAAAGTGTCGTGAACTGCAGGTAGCGAGAAACCGCAACTGGGTCCCCAGAGCCCGCGCGACCGATGCCGGTCAGAACGGCAGCGAGTAGGCCGAACAGGCCGATTGCCAGGAACGGTAGCGTCGCTCGCTGTCGATCGAGTGACACGTAGAACCATGTCGCTCCGATCAGCGCGAACAGTCCGATGCCGACGTAGCCGAGGATGCGGGCCGGAGCCGACGGCGCGGCGAGCAGGACGCCGCCGATTTGCGCGCCTACGAAGCGAAGGACATTCCAGAAGCGACCGGCGTCGTGGGTGAGTCCCAGGTCCGGGCGGTGAAAGTCGAACAGGTAGGCACCGATCACGATCGTCGAAAGGACGGTCCAGATGAGGATCCCAGGCGTTGTGTGACGCGTGCGGGACTGTGGCTGGAACAGAAGAATGCCCCAGCAAATGGGCCACACGAGGAGCCCGCTGCCGAATGAGAACGTTGCCAAGAGTCCGGCCAGGCCCGCCGGGAGCAACCACCAGCCCGCCGTGGCCGAGTGACTGGTGCAGAACACGGCTACGATCACCCCCAGCACGCATAGCGGGATTTGGAGTTGGAAGCCCCACAGCCAGTTCTCGTACATGGCCAGCGAGAAGTACAGGACGCTGATCACGGGGACGCACCAAGGGGCTCGCTCGCGTCGGGCGGAAATCGCCAGGGGCAAGAAGCCGAGCAACGCGAACAACACGGTTGCGAGCCCCTCGTAGAGCGTGTTCCAGTGCGTCAGTCCGGCCAGGCCGACCATCACGAGCCGTGGGAACAACAGCCGATGCTCGTTGTGCTGAGCCCAAAAGTCGGCGAACGTGAGGTCCCCGGAGTGCTGTGCACGCAAGAGGTCCAGCACAGCGAACTGATCCCCGAACGGCACCTCGACCCATCGGGTGAGCACGAACGTGATCAGCCCGGCGATGGGGAGGAGGGCCAGCAGATCGGGGGCTTGGTGGCGGCGGATCAAAGCGTGGAGCCGCCCTTCGAGCGTGAGCGTTGGCTACTCGGCCTGCTCTTCGCCTTCCTCGTCGTCGTAGGTCGGCGCCTCGACGACGTCGGGATTCTCCCCCCGAGCGATCGCGTCCAGGCGGTCCTGGCGGGTTTGCTCGCGGACGACCTTGCGCTTCTCTTTTTCCTGCTTCTTAAGACGCTTCTTCTGTTCGCGGAGCCGTTTTTGGACACTCGGATTGGATTTTGCCATAGTTGACACTCCAGTTGTAGGCCTTCGAGGCGTGGCCGCGCTGATCGCCGCTGGGGCCAGCGCGATCGATTTGGCGGCACCGGGTGCGGTCCCGGCCTGCGGGCGCCTCGAGTGCGAAGATTTTGAAGGGAAGAAGGATACGCCGATCGGGCCCCGTTTTCATGGACTACTGTGGGGTCCGAGTGAGATGCTCCCGGACATCCGGCACGGATCACCTCATGGCGGCGTGTTGTCCCGTTCGCCAGCAGCCCTACGGATGTGCCTGCGTCTGCAGAAAAAGATCGCGCAAGGGACGCCGCTGACGAGGAACGCCAGGTCCTTCAGTGAACTATTCCACTGGTAGTAGCCGCGGAGGCCGAGTAGGGCGAGGATCGCGACGAGATAGAGTGTCGGCAGCCACGGATAGAAGGGGATCTTGGCGACACGGTCATCGTTGCCACCGACACCGGCGCCGCGCAGTCGAAACAGCGCCAAGGTGGTGAGCGCGTAGAAGATCAGCACGGCGAATGTCATCCCCGTGATGATCTCGGTGAAGTTTCGGCGGAGCAGTAGGATCACTGCGGTCCAGACCGTGTGTGCCAGGATGGCGCGGGAGGGGGTGTGGAACGTTGGATGCACGTGGTCCAGCCAGCGGAAGAACTCGCCGCGATGGGCTTGCGCGTAGTAGGCGCGCGGCGCGGTCATCATGGTGCCGTTGATGCTACCCAGGGCCGAAATCATGACGACGATGGCGATGAGCGAGGCACCGACCGGACCCAGAAGCTGTCTGGCGGTGGCAGCGGCGACGCGTCAGTCCGCACGCACTCCGGCGATTCCCAGTGTCTGGTGATAGAGCACGTTGGCCAGCACGTAGACGATGATGATGACGACGATCCCCACGAGGATGCTGCGTGGCAACGTGCGCCGCGGGTTCTTCATTTCACCCGCGACGCAGCCGACACGATCGAAGCCGAGATACGAGAAGACGATCATCATGAGGGCGGCAGCGGCGTTGCCGAACGGGCCCAGGCCGAGCGTGGCGGGGACTTCGGTTCCGAGCAGGCTTGGCTGCGAACCGAGGCCCGTGGCGGCGAAGCCCACGACGACGAGGAGCACGAGACCGCCGACTTTGACCAAGGACGAGAATGCCTGGAAGGTGGCTGCGCGGCGCAGACCGACGATGTTGAGGGCGCCGATGGCGACAAGAATGGCCAAGCACGCGGCGGTATGCGCGATGCCCTTCAGTTCGACGAAGGTGCCGAAGTAGTCGACTGTGATGATGGCCAAGCCAGCGGCGGGGCTCGTTCGGATGATCAGAAGCTGCGACCAAACCAGTAGGAATGCCACGTGTCGACCGAAGGCGCGCCGCAGGTACACGTACTCGCCGCCGGTGTCGGGCAGTCGCGTGCCGAGTTCCGCGTAGATTAGGCCGCCGACGTAGGCGAAAGAGCCAACGAGAACCCAGGCTCCCAGGATCGTTGCGACATCACCAAAGCATGCGGCGATCCGCTGCGGCGTCGAAAAAATCCCGGCACCGATGGTGATTCCGATGACCAGGAACACGCCATCGATCGCCCCCAGGCTGCGACGGAGGCGGGGTTCCAACGGAGACGGTTCCAAGTGGCGCAGTGTAGCGGCTTCTCGAAAAAAGACCTTATGGGCATACGGTCGCTGGCAAGGCGCGGGAGTTCTTACGCTGCGAGCCCTAAGCTCTACCGGATGCTCCTCTCGACCCATCGAATTCCCGGCTTGGTGCTCAGCGAGCACCAGTTCGAGGTGCCTCTGGACTACGCAGATCCCGAAGCGGAACAGATCCTCGTTTTCGCGCGGACGGTGTCGCGCCCGCGCGCTTCGGGTCGGAGTCGGCCGTGGCTCGTGTTTCTTCAGGGGGGACCGGGGTTTGGCGCGCCGCGGCCGTTCGACTCTAGTGGTTGGCTTGGTCGAGCCTTGGACGAGTATGACGTCGTCTTGCTGGACGAGCGCGGCACTGGCCTTAGCACGCCGCAGACTGCACGATCGCTCGCGTCCTTGGATGCGCAGCACCAGGCGGCGAAGCTGGCGCTGTTTCGCGCCGACTCGATCGTTCGCGATGCCGAACTCGTGCGACGCGAACTCTGCGGCGATGAGCGCTGGACGGTGCTTGGGCAGAGCTACGGTGGGTTCTGTGCGACGCGCTACTTGTCGGCCGCGCCTGCGGGGCTCGCTGGTGTTGTGCTGACAGGTGGTTTGCCGCCGCTGCACGGCGGCCCCGACGAAGTGTATCGGCGCACGTATCCGCGTGTGCTCGAACGGAACCGACAGTACTACGCTCGCTATCCCGGTGACGTGGATCGCGGACGGAGGATTGCGCAGATCCTAGTCGAGTCCGACGTTCGCCTGCCGTGCGGGGATCGCTTGTCTGTGCGCAGGTTCCAGCAGCTCGGTCTCCAACTCGGCATGAGTGACGGCGCCGAGGCGTTGCATTATCTTTTCGAGCAAGCCTTTGTTGTGGGCGAGGACGAACTCAGCCAGATGTTCCTGCGCGAGTTCGAAAACGCGTTGCACTTCGATACGAATCCAATCTTCGCGATCCTGCACGAGGCCTGCTACACGCAGGGCACCGCCTCCAACTGGTCGGCCGAGCGGTTGCGCGGCGACTTCCCGGAGTTCGCGCACGACCCCGACGCACCGCTCTTCTTCACGGGCGAGATGATCTATCCGTGGATGTTCGAGGAGATCGGAGCGTTGCGTCCCCTGCGTGAGGCTGCCGAGATTCTCGCCGCACGCGAGGATTGGCCGCAGCTCTACGACCCCGAGCAGCTTGCGGGGAACGAGATCCCAACGGTCGCGGCGGTCTACGTGAACGATATGTACGTCGATCGTGTTCTGTCCGAAGAAACCGCCGCGGCGATTCGGGGAACGCGCATCTGGATGACCAACGAGTTCGAGCACAACGGTCTCCGCGCCGCTGGCGCGCGCGTCCTGGGGCAGCTACTCGACATGTTGCACGGCCGCAGATAAGCGGGATAGCGATCGCACTTTACGGCCGCTCGCCTGTACGGCGGGCCGCCCCCGGATCCGAAGATCCGGGGGCGGCCCCGTCTTTTCTCGTCTCTCCTCATCTCGACGAAGAGTGCGAGGAACTCAGCCGACACGATCGGTTGTAGATGTGGTGTGTAGTTGGCGTGTTACTGCGTTCTCCGCGTCCCTCGTCAGGACGTCTGGCGAGCGGTCTCTCACCTCCGCTCACGCACTCATAAAGTCCCACTGCATCGTCAGGTTTCGCGGATTCTCAATTTTTTCACAGTCGTTCGAGCGCATTTGGACCGGCACGGTCGTTCACCCGGATCCGTTTTCGTGGTTCGTCGTGTATCCTCTCGCGCACAGGCTGTGCTCTCTCGCCCGGTCCTTTCCTCGGAGGTTCGTCACATGCTCCGCTTCTCGCTCGCGATCACATTCTGCGTTTCCCTGGGCCTAGCCCAGTCGCCTCGCCTCGTCGCTGACATCCACAAGGGCGCCGCTACCGAGAACGTCGGCTCTTCGCCCCGGTCGCTGGCGCGTCTCGGTGCCGGGGTCGTCTTTACTTGCACGCATCCGCGGTTCGGCCGAGAAGTCTGGTACTCGGGCGGAACCCAGGCGAGCACGCGGCTCTTGCGCGATATCCAGCCGGGGCCGATCGGATCCAGTCCAGCGAGCTTTACGACCGTCGGTAAGCGGGTGTTCTTTACGGCGCGCAACGCACTCGGCCGAGAGTTGTGGGTGACGGACGGGACGGCGGCGGGCACGCGCGTGCTCGATATTTGGCGTGGTGCGGGGAGTTCGTCGCCGACTGAACTCCGGTCGTTCGGTGGGCGCGTCTATTTCGCAGCCAATGACGGACGGCGGGGGATCGAGTTCTGGACCAGT
>CAYSWE010000052.1:0-15021 GCA_964434515.1 uncultured Phycisphaerales bacterium
CTGCGAGCAGCGGCCCGGCCGCGTCGTTCCATCCGAGTGCGCCTGCGTCTTGGCGTCCGGCACTGTCTTGGAGTCCGGCACTGTCGCGCACGCCCTCGAGTCGCAGCATTTCGCGCATCGCCGCGCAGGTCGATGGCAGGAACGGATCGAGCACGATGCTCAGAGTTGCGCAGATCTCGATCGCCACGTGAATCGTGTTGCCACACGCGCGCAGGTCGGTCTTGCGCGTCTTCCACGGCGCACCGTCATTGAAGTGCTTGTTGCCGAGCCGCGCCAGACTCATGGCCTCGGCCAACGCCTCGCGGAAGCGGAACGCCTCGATATGCGCGGCGATGCGCGCTGGGAACTCGCCAATCGCCGTGAGGGCCTCGCGATCCGATGGGCTTGGTAGCGCCAGCTCCGGGACGGCCCCCTCGAAATAGCGGGTCGCGAAGGTCAGCGTTCGGTTGACCAGATTGCCGAGTGTATCGGCGAGTTCGTTGTTGATATGCCCCTGGAACTCGCGCCACGAGAAGTCGGCGTCGCGGGTCTCGGGCAGAGTCGATGCCAGCGAGTAGCGCAGATAGTCGGCCGGGAAGTCGGCGAGGAACTCATGCAGCCAAACCGCCCAACCACGGCTCGTCGACAGTTTGTCGCCCTCGAGATTCAGAAACTCGTTGGCGGGCACATTGTCGGGCAGCACGGATTCGCCGTGCAGCATCAGCATCGCCGGGAAGATCAGGCAGTGGAATACGATGTTGTCCTTGCCAATGAAGTGCAGCAGGCGCGTGTCGTCGCTCTGCCAATAGCGTTTCCAGGCTTCGGGTTGGCCGCGCGCCGCGGCCCACTCGCGCGTGGCCGAGATGTAGCCGATCGGCGCGTCGAACCAGACGTAGAGGACCTTGCCCTCGACGTCGACGCCCGCCTCGCGTGCGAGGTCCTCGGGGACCGGCACGCCCCACGGCAGGTCGCGAGTCACAGCACGGTCGGCGAGCCCATCGTGGAGCCAGCTCTTCACCTGGCCGAGCACATTCGGTTTCCAGTCCTCGTGCCCCGCGAGCCACGCCTCGAGCCGCGCTTGGTAGCGACCGAGAGGTAGATACCAGTGGGTCGTCTCCTTGGTGATCGGCGTCGCGTCGGTGATGGCGCTGCGCGGATCGATCAGTTCGCTCGGACTGAGCGTGCGGCCGCAGCGCTCACACTGGTCGCCATACGCGTCGGGATTTCCGCACGCCGTGTTTGGGCAGGTCCCGCGCACGAAACGATCGGCCAAGAACATCTCAGCTTCCGGATCGAACAGCTGCGACTCCGTCTTGGTGACGAACGCACCGGTCTTCGCGAGCTGCTCGAAGAACGCGCGGCTCGTTTCGTGATGCGTCGCCGACGAAGTTCGGCCGTAGTGGTCGAAGCTCATGCCGAAGTCGGCGAAGCCCTTCTCGATCATCGCGTGGTAGCGGTCGACGATCACCTGTGGATCGACGCCCTCGGCCCGCGCCCGCAGCAGGATTGGCACGCCGTGTTCGTCGGACCCGCAGATGAAGACGACGTCTTCTCCGCAGAGCCGCAGGTAGCGGCAGTAAATGTCCGACGGGAGATACGCCCCAGCCAGATGGCCGAGGTGGAGTGGGCCATTTGCGTAGGGCAACGCGGCCGTAACGAGGGTCCTTTGGAACGCCGACATGCCGCGTATCGTGCCGCCACGCGCCTTGCATGCAACGGCGCGGCCGGGCAATGCGCCGTGCGGCTTGCCGCGAGGTGTGCGATCTGCCACACTGCAACGAGACGATCCACCCCCAACATCGTCCTTCGTTCGAAGTCTTCGGCCCACGATTGGGCCAGGAGGTCGCATGAAACGTTTGTATTCGGTGCTGGTGTTCGCCCTCATCACCCCGTTGGCGCGGGCGCAGTCCGTCGCCCTAGAGTCTCTCCCGCTTGATCGGGGCACGCGTGCTGCGCGCGCCGCCGAGGTGCGGCACTTCCTCGGCTCGCGGTTCAAGGGGCGGGATGTGCGCAAGGCCATCGACAGGGTCGTGCGGAAGCTCCACTGGCACACCAAGCTCAGTCGAGCCGTTCGCGCAGCGCAAGCGGCGCGCAAGCCGATTGTTTGGATTCAGGCACTCGGGGATCTGCGTGGCTACACCTGAAGCGCCGCGCAGAGCTTGAGGGGCGTGACCCTTCCGCACGAGAGCGTCTTTTCGCAGCTTCGTTCTGACTTCATCGTTGGGTGGAAGAACATCAAGAAGGAGCCGTGGCGTGGTCAGTCCCACGGCTACACCAAGCGTCAGACGTGTGTTGGCACGACGAACGGTGCCGGCGCGCACAACGTCCAGATCTTCATCCTCGCGCCCGACACGACAGTGCTGCACGCCTTGCCGGGGTTCTGGCATCCGGAGGATTTGGCTCGTGAGCTGCGCTTCGCCAAGGTCTTGTGGCGACTTTGGGGTGACGATACGCGCACGCTTGCGCAGAAGCGGCGCATGTTCCGCTCGCTGCAGCTGGCCGAGGCCGCGTACGATCCGGCCGAGACCGTCGTGCGCAGCGGGTGGCAGGGGTTCGATGCGAGCATCGAACGGGCCCGCGCCGGGCAGCACCCGCGCGACACGTTCCTCGTGGATAGCGCCGGCAAGCCGGTGCCCGGTCTCGGCGGCGCGCCACGCATGAAGCCGCTCAACGTGCTGGTGCATGACCGCATGGCGCAGCGTCCGTTCGTGAAGTTCCGAGACTTCGATGTCGAAGCGTTCGTCGACTACGGCCTGAGCTTCTACGACAACAACCTGGGCGTCGATCGACGGCATAAGCGCTTCCCGAACCCGCGCCGATAGACGCGCCAGGCCCCGCGCAGGAGCCTGGGCTCACGTTCGATCGGGGTCTCGCCGCCGCGAGGTTCGGATCAGTGGCCGCTGCGGAGGCGCAGCTGTCCGCAGGCTGCGTCGCGGTCGTGGCCGCGGCGTCGCCGCCAGGTTACCTTGAGCCCGCCGGCCTCGAGCAGCGACTGGAAGCGTTCGACTAGGGCGTCGCCCGGTCGCATGAACCGCGGGTCGACACCGTCGACGCGATTCCAGGGGATCAGGTTGACGGTGCAGGGCGTCTCGCGCAGCAGGTGCACGAGGGCGCCTGCGTCGTTGGGGCGGTCGTTGATGCCGTCCAGCAGCACGACCTCGAAGGTCGGCTCGCGTCCGGTCATGCGCGCATAGTCCTGGGCGGCGTGCACCAGCTCGATCGGCTCGACCGTGGCCGTCGGCACCAAGCGCTTGCGGAGCTCCGGGTCGGCTGCATGCAGCGAGACCGCGAGTTGGAACGGTTTGCCCAGTCCCGCGAGGCGACGGATGCGGTCCGGGTAGCCGGAGGTGGACACCGTGACCCGCCGCGGCGAGAAGGCGAAGAGTTCCGGGTCGGCGATGCGCGTGAGCGCGTCCTCGAGCGCGTCGAGGTTGAGCATGGGCTCGCCGATCCCCATCACGACGAGGTTGGTCAGCGGTCGCGAACCGGACGGGCCCGGCG
Organism: uncultured Phycisphaerales bacterium; assembly: GCA_964434515.1. GTDB lineage: Bacteria > Planctomycetota > UBA1135 > UBA1135 > CAYSWE01. The sequence goes on from CAYSWE010000052.1 coordinate 3,481, forward strand.
ACAACTGCTCTTGGGCCAGGACGAACTGTTCGAGCAGCTCGGCCGAGGTCAGGTTCCTTCGGATGCCATCGAGGCCCGACGCGCAGAACACGCAGGCAACCGGGCAGCCGACCTGCGTCGACATGCACAGCGTCACGCGATCGCCCTGCGGGATCAGCACCATCTCGATGGTCTCGCCGTCGCTGAGGCCAAGCAGGAACTTCCGTGTTCCGTCGGCCGACAACGACGTCTCCAGGATCCGCGCGGCGCTCGCCTCAAACTCGCTGGCGAGGGCTGTGCGCACGCGTTTGGGCACGTTGGTCGCAGCGTCAAAGCTGCGTGCTCCGCGGACCCAGATCCAATCCCGCAGAGCGCGCGCCTGGAACGGCTTGGCGCCGCAGGCTATGGCGCGCGCCTCGAGCTCGGCCGGCGGCAGTGCGCGTACCGCGCGAACCTGCGCCGCGTTGCCTTCCGCTACCGGGGGAGCGGACAACGGCTACGCGCTCTCGCGTTCTTCGGGTTCCGGATCCGGCTTGGGACTCTCGCGCGTGGGCTTGGCACTCTTTTTTGCGGGCTTTGCCTTGGGCTTGCGCACCAGCTTCGGCTCCTCTTCTTTGCGCACGGCTGCCCCCGAGAGCACGATCTTGACCGGGCCCTCGCTGGCGAGGGTTGGCAGTCCGAATCGTAGGTCGAGCAACAGATCCTCGATGATCGATCGGAGGGCGCGGACGCCGGTCTCCTGCTCGAGGACCGCGCCAGCGATCGCCTGCAGACCGTCTGGTGTGATCTCGAGCTCGCAGCCTTCCATTGCGAAGTACTCTTGGTACTGCTTGACGACGGCGTTGCGCGGCTCCGTCATGACGCGGACCAGGTCGTCGCGCGTCAGTGACTTGAGCGTCGCCACGACCGGAAGGCGCCCGACGAACTCGGGAATGAGCCCGAAGCCAACCAGGTCCTTCTGGTTGAGGAACGGGAGGAGTCGGTCGCGATCCGAGATTGCCTGTTCGGTGGGGGTTGCCGCGCGGGTGTCGGTCACGTCGGTTTCGCCGAAGCCGATCACGGTCTGCCCGAGTCGGCGAGCGATCGACTCCTCGACGCCGGTGAACGTGCCGCCGCAGATGAACAGGATGCTCTCGGTGTTGAGTTGGATGTAGGACTGCTCCGGGTGCTTGCGTCCGCCCTGCGGCGGAACGTTGGCGACCGTGCCTTCGAGAATCTTGAGGAGTGCCTGTTGCACTCCTTCGCCCGAAACATCGCGCGTGATCGACACGTTCTGCGTCGTCCGACCGATCTTGTCGACTTCGTCGATATAGATGATGCCGTGCTGGGCGCGTTCGAGGTCGAAGTTGGCCGATTGCAGCAGCTTGAGCAGGATGTTCTCGACGTCTTCGCCGACGTATCCGGCCTCAGTCAGCGTGGTCGCGTCCGCGATGGCGAACGGCACGTCGAGGATGCGCGCCAGCGTCTTGGCTAGCAGCGTCTTGCCGGATCCGGTCGGGCCGACCAGGAGGATGTTGGACTTCTCGAGTTCCACGTCGCAGGACGGCTTCGCCTGCGCCTGGAGCCGGCGGTAGTGCGAATAGACGGCGACGGCCAGTACCTTCTTGGCGTGATCCTGTCCGATCACGTATTCATCGAGCGCCGACTGAATCTCGGCCGGCGTCGGGATCTCGTCCTTGGCGACTAGGCTGACCTCGGCGACGCGCGGCTTGCGTCGTTCGTCCTCTTTGAGGATCGTGTTGCAGATCTCGACGCACTCACTGCAAATGTAGATTCCAGGAGGGCCGGCGATCAGCGGGCGGTCCAGGTGGTGCCGCGACTTCTCGCAGAACGTGCAGCGTTCGCCGCCTTTGCCTCGGTTACCGGTTTTGGTCATGAAATCATTCCGGGCGAACGCGTGCGTGCCCGCTGGTCTCTGGAGTCGTTCTCTGGAGTCAACGCCTCGATTGTAAACCGAACCGGCGCGAAGCGAATCAACACGCGACGAAACTCTCGCGTTGGGACTCCATCGCCATCCGGATTTGCTGTTCGGACGCGTGCCTCGGGGGCGATGCCAGCGGACCTACCGGCCGCAGAGCGGCGGGTCGTGGGGGTATCAGTCGTCGCTGATGACCTCGTCGACGAGCCCGTATTCCTTCGCCTCCATTGCCGAGAGAAAGTAGTCCCGATCGGAGTCCTTTTCGATCTCTTCGGGCGTCTTACCTGTGTGCCGGGCGAGAATCTTGTTCAGCGAGCCCTTCAGGTTGAGGATCTCGTCGGCTTGGATGGTGATGTCTTGGGCCGTTCCCTGGACGCCGCCCCAAGGCTGATGGATCATCACCCGCGAGTGTGGCAGCGCATGGCGCTTGCCCTTGGTGCCCGCGGCGAGCAGGACAGCACCCATGCTGCTGGCCTGCCCAATGCAATACGTAGCGACGTCGCACTGGACGAACTGCAGCGTATCGTAAATGGCCAGGCCCGCCGTGACCGAGCCACCCGGCGAGTTGATGTAGAGGTTGATGTCTTGATTCTTGTTCTCCTTCTGGAGGAACAAGAGCTGCGCGATCACGACGTTCGCGACGGTGTCATCGATACCGGTACCGATGAAGACGATCCTGTCCTCGAGCAGTCGACTGTAGATGTCGTATTGCCGCTCGCCGCGGCCTGTCTTCTCGATGACGTAGGGGATCGGAATGTAGGCTTCCGCCATGATCTTCGCACTCCGGGAGGTTCTTTGAGCTGACTCACGTAGGCCGGGGGACCCGCATCGGCAAGGATGCCGGCAAAAGGGAATGGAACCGCAACTCCCGATGCTCAGGAGCCTTCCGTGCTCTCCTCGGCCGACGCCTCACCGGGAGTCTCATCGGTAATCTTAGCCGTCTGTCTGAGGAATTCCCGGACCTTGCGGTTCATCATCTCGAGACGAAGCTCCGGGTAGAGTTCCTTTTCCTCGAAGTACTGCTTTACCTCGTCGAGCTTCGCGTCGTTTTCGCTCGCGATCCGACGCAGTTCCTTGTCGACGTCCGTCTCGGTGACGAAGAGCTTATGCTTCTTGCTGATCGCCTCGATCAGGAACAGGTTGCGGACGCCGCGCTCGGCCGCCTCACGGAGTTCTCCTTTGGCTTCCTTGACTCGCTTCTGCGCTTCTTCTTTGGGGGCGCCCTGACGCTCGAGTTCGGCTTGGGCGTTCTCCGCTCGGGCGCGGGCCTCTTCCTCGATCAGCCCCTTTGGGACGACATACGGGTGTTCCTTAAACAGCGTGTCGAGGATTTCCTCCTCACGCCGCAAGAGCTCCTGCCGCTCCTTCTCTGCCGAAATCTTGGTGCGCAGGTCCTCGCGCAGCTTGTCCATGGACTCGAACTCGAAGCCCTTGGCGAACTCGTCGTCGAGTGGTGGCGGCACGAAGCGGAGGATCTCGTTCAACTGGATCGTGAGCTCGCCCTCCTTGCCGCGGGCCTCCTCCTTTTCGAACGTGTCTGGGTAGTGGATCGGCAGCGTGATCGACTCCCCGGCTGGCTGCCCAACCAGTCGCGCCTGGAACTCCTGGGGATCGCAGCCGCGCACCGGAATGTTGGCATTGATCTGCAGGCCGTCCTTCTTGACGAGCTCGGTGCCGTCGAGCGTGTAGGTCATATCGACCTTGGCGAAGTCGCCCTCACCGAGTGCATCGTCGACGGCCTGCAGCTTGCGCTTGCTCTTGGCCAGCTGCTCGAGCGAACTCTCCAGGTCTTCGTCGGTGGCGACCGTGGACTGGCCTTCGATTTCGATGTCAGCGATGTTGCCGATCTCGACCTCCGGGCGGAGGTCACAGCAGACGCTGTAGGACAGCGCCGATTTCTCGTCGAGTGGCTCCTCGCTGACGTCGAGCCGCGGCTGGCCGACGATGTCGAGGTCGCTCGAGCGCAGCGCTTCCTGAAACGTCTCCTGGATGATGCTCTGCTTGGCCTCACCAAGGATCTGGTCGCCTAGCTTCTCGCGCAGAATACGCCGAGGCACCTTGCCGGGGCGGAAGCCCTTAAGACGTACCTGCTCGTTGGCGGCCTTGTAGACCTTGTTGAGGTGATCTTGGACGCGTTCCTGAGGAACCGTGACCTTGACCGTCTTTTGGTTTGGACCGGAGTCCTCGATGTCGACTTGCACCACGCGTGGTCTCCGCAATTGAGGGCGAAGCATGGTAGGAGGCCAGTGTCCGGAACTCAACGCCGGAACGGCATCGGCGGAACTTCTACGTGTCGCCGAAGAGCTTGCGCAGGCTGCGGCTCCGCTCGATCAGCTGTTCGATGGCCGGGTTGTTCTTGCGGAACCGTCGGAGTTCCTTGGTTGTGATCCCGGCGTCGCGCAGGTGGCGCAAGACACTCCCCGGACTGCCCTTCTTGACCTCCAGCCGGGCCGCGAACAGGTGGTACGCAGGATCCGATCCGCTCGAATACTTGATCGCCTGCGACACATCGCGGAGGGCGTCGCCGATCTTGCCGAACGCCTCCTTTGCGCGGGCGCGTTGATAGTAGGCATAGGGAACCTTGCGGTTCCGCTTGACGAACACGTCGAGCCGCGCCAGGACGTGCTTGATGCCGGTCTTGTCGCCAAGCCGATTCAGCAGATTGGCCGCCGCGAACTGCACCTCCGGCAGCCGGTGATCCAAGAACCCGCGGAGCAGCTTGACGGTCGCTGCTTTGTGCGTCGCCAGCTGCTGCGGACTCTGCCCTTGGAGGACGCGCAGCGTGCCGAGCAGCGTTCGCTTGTCCAGGTGGACGTTGCGCGAGGCCATGAGAATGTCCTCGGCCGCGCTCTGCAGCGCCGGCTGCTCGTCGGCCGTGACGTGCGGAGCCGTGGCGCTCAGGAGCGCCTGGAGCGCTTCCCACGCAGCTGCTGTGCCAATCGACTTGGCCGCCTTCGCCGCGGGAGCGATCGTCTCCTTGGCGTGGAGCCTGGTCAGCGCGCCGAGCGCATGCAGGCGTTGTACCTCGCTCGGGCGGTTGAGGAACGGCAGCACCGCTTTCGCGAGCGCCACGTCGCCGTAGCGCCCGACGCAGTCGAGCACGGCGGGGATCCAGGCCTCCAGCGTCTCGGTCAGGAAACGCTGGAGCGTCGGCGTCAGTCCGGGCTCGCGCTGGTCGACGAGCAGCGAAAGCGCCCGAATGCGCCCGCCGGTTCCGCCCGTCTTGATCATCTTGTGGAGCGCTGGGCGGTAGGCCTCGAGGTCCATCTGCGCGAGGATCCGGCGCGCGTTGTCGGCGCGGTTTTGCAACGCCGATCCGCCCCCCGTGGGATTCAGGAACTGGATGAGGACGCCGCCCATGTCCGGGTCTTGATGCGCGAGTTCGGCGATCTTGCGGCGCAGATACGCGCGATTGTCTCGGTCGTCGTAGTTGAGGCTGAGATCCGAGAGGTAGTTTTTCTCGAGCAACTTGCGTAGGCGTCGGCGCTCGGCGGCGAGGCGGGCCGTCAGCTTGTGGCGGAACTTGGTCCACGGGGTCTCGGTGGTCGTGTCCGTGCCGCCGCTCGTGGGCTTGCTGGCAAGCTCCGGCTGGCGGGGTGCGACTTGACCCGGGGCGGTCGGCAGCGCGACCGCGAGGAGGAACAGACTGAGCAAGGACGTCATCAGTGGCGGTGCGCGACGGGATCCTGGATGGGGACGCTCTCTACCTTGGCCGCAGCGCTGGTTTCGGACAAGGCCTCGCTTGGCCTATGATGCGAGGCCTTTCGCCCATGCGGGCGCTGGCGCACGGTTGCGTTCGGGCGAGCTGCGTGCGAACGGCACGACGGCGGCGAAATACCAGATTCCACATTCTGCGGAGATCGGCTGCCAGCAAGGCCCGGCTGGAGTCCCTTCGCCTGACTGCTCGGACCGAGCGATCGATGCCTGAGACCGATTTTGACCTCGTGATCGTTGGCGCCGGCCATGCAGGCGTCGAAGCGGCGCTCGCGAGTGCCCGCCTCGGTGCGAACGTCGCGCTCGTCACGCTGGACCGCGCCGCGATCGGACGCATGAGCTGCAATCCGGCGATTGGTGGCATTGCCAAGGGCCAGCTCGTGCGCGAGATCGACGCGCTCGGTGGCGAGATGGCGCTCTGCACGGATGTGACGGGGATCCAGTTCCGGATGCTCAACGCCTCGAAGGGACCCGCCGTTCGTTCGCCCAGGGCGCAGGTCGATCGATGGGCGTACAATCGCGAAATGGTTCGCCGAGTGACTCGTGAGCCCGGGCTCAGCGTGGTCGCTGGCGAGGTCGTGGCTTTCGAGACGCGCGCGTTCCGGGGCGGGGCACGGGTCGTGGGCGTGCGTCTGGCGGACGGTGCGTCGATCGACACGCGGGCCATTGTCTTGACGACCGGGACGTTCCTCGGCGGCGTGCTCCATCAGGGCGACGATGCGCGGGCCGGCGGGCGCACCGGCGAGGCCGCTGCGACTCGGTTGAGTCACGAGCTGTTGCGCCTGGGGTTGCGTCTGGGCCGGCACAAGACCGGCACGCCACCGCGGCTCGCGCGAGCTTCCATTGACTTTTCGAACCTCGAGGCGCAGCACGGTGATCCCCGCCCGCAGCCGTTCTCGTTTGCTACCGAGGACCTCCGACTCGAGCAGGTTCCGTGTCATATCACCTGGACAGAGCCGCGCACGCACGCGGTCATTGCCGCGAACGCGCACCGCTCGCCCATGTATCGCGGCGCGATCCAGGGCCCTGGACCGCGCTATTGCCCGTCGGTCGAAGACAAGGTCCTGCGTTTCCGCGACAAGGATCACCACCTGATCTTCCTCGAGCCCGAGGGGCGCGATGCGCCCGAGATCTATCCGAACGGCCTGTCGACGAGTTTGCCGGTGGAGGTGCAACTGGCGTTCTTGCGCACGATCCCCGGTCTCGAGTCGGTCGAGATCCTGCGGCCCGGGTACGCGGTCGAATATGACCATCTGGTAACCGACCAGCTGCGGGCGGACCTCTCGGTCGCCGGTGTCGCTGGCTTGTTTGCCGCGGGCCAGATCAATGGGACTTCGGGCTATGAAGAGGCTGCGGGTCAGGGGCTCGTCGCGGGCATCAACGCCGTGCGCTTCGTGCGCAACGAGGAGCCCCTGGTGCTCGACCGTAGGTCGAGCTACCTCGGCGTCTTGATCGACGATCTTTGTCGCGTCAATCCGCGCGAGCCCTACCGCTTGTTTACCAGTCGGGCGGAGCATCGCTTGCACCTCAGACACGGCAATGCCGACCTGCGGCTGAGTGAGATTGGTCATCGTTTGGGGTTGGTGTCCCAGCGACGCATCCAGGCCGTGCGCGCGCGCCGCGAGCGCACCGACCGGATGGTTGAGCTGCTCGATACGGTGCGCGTCGGTCCGGATCCGTTGGCCAAGTCGCTGCGGCGCCCCGGCACGCGGCTCGCCGACCTCGTCGAGCAGGTGCCGGCTGCCGCCAGCCTCGCCGCTGCGGACACGGAAGAGGTCGAAGCCCGCGTGCTCTACGCGCCGTACCTCGAACGGTTCGCCCAGGAACGCGAACGCCTGGCCAAGATGACCGAGTTTCGTCTCCCTGCGACGCTCGACTACGCGAGCCTGACCGCCCTCAAGACCGAGGCGCGCGAAGTGCTCGCTCGCCGCCGACCCTACACGCTCGGCGAAGCCTCGGGGTTGCCCGGCGTGACCCCGGCGGACATCTCGGTGCTGCTGGTCGAGGTTCGGCGTCACGGCGGGGCGTGAGGCGGATCGCCCCGAGATCTTGGATCGTTCCAGAATTTGGAACAGATACTGAAGGTTATTGTCAGACACTGAACGCTTGCGGCGGGGTATTCCTGTCTTCTACGGACTCGGTGTCCTTCCCGGACCGAGTCTCCCTCGAGAAGCCTTTACCAACGTCAGGAGAAAGCCGCATGTCCAAGTTCCTTTCCACCATCGTCGCCCCAACCCTCGGCGTGCTCGTCGCGGCGGGCAGCGTCAGCGCACAGACCTACAAGGTCGGTCCCATCAAGAAGGGGCTCACCAAGCCGACAGGCATCGCCGTCGAGGCCCGTGGCACCGTCCTCTTCACCGAAATCCCGGAGCCCGGCAAGAAGGGCGGCAAGAACACCGTCTCGAGGCTCGATCCCAAGACCGGCAAGGTGACGGTGCTCGCAAAGGGCGAGCCGGCGCCGACGAACATCGCCGTAGCGAGAGACGGCAGCTTTTACTGGACCTGCATGAGCGCCGGCGTCGTGATGCGCATGCGCGGTAACAAGCGGGAGCTGATCGCGAAGGGGCTCAACAAGCCAAGCGGGATCGCTGTTGACGGTGCCATGAATGTCTACATCACTACGATCCCGGAGCCCGGCAAGAAGGGTGGCAAGAACACCGTCGGTCGCCTAGTCAACGGACGCTTGCAGCCGTTGAGTGTGGGGGAGCCCGAGCCGACCGACATCGTGGCGGACGTGCGCGGCAATCTCTACTGGACCTGTCGGACCGCGGGCGTGATTCTGCGGCGCGACGCGCGCACCGGCAAGAAGTCGCTCGTGCTCAACCAACTCGAGAAGCCCACCGGCATCGCGATGGATGCTCTAGGAGCGCTGTACTTCACTGAGGTCCCGACGCCTGGTGTGTTCGGTCGCAACGGTGGGCGCAATCGCGTGTGGCGCTACAACCCGATGACGCATGCGCGGACGCTGGTTGCCTTCGGCTTCCCGTGGCCGATCGACGTCACGGTGACCCGCGACGGCAAGTCGGTGTTTTTCCCGTGCAAGACCGTGGGCGTCATGGTGCGCGCGGATCGGACCGGGTCGGCGCCCGAACTCATCAGTCGGGGGACGGGCAAGATCGGTACGAGCGTCAGTTTCCGACTGACCTCGGTCCGGGATCGCGGAAATATGTATCAGCTGTTCACGACTGCCGGCCTAGGGCCGATCGCGGTCGACAAGCGCTTCCTCGCGGTCGCTCCCGATGGGCTGTTCTTCCTCAGCATGATGGGTGCGCAGGGACTGTTCGCGCACTACACGGGCAGGCTGGATCGGAGCGGACGCGCCACGGCGACCCTGTCGATTCCGAACGCGCCGATTCTGCGCGGCCTGCACCTCTACTCGGCGTTCGTGACGTTCGCCGCGTCCGCGCCGAGCGGAGTGTCCGGGATCAGCAACACGCTCGGAACGACGATCGAGTGATCAGGCGCCGCGCAAGGCTGCCTTGACCAGGGACTCGGCGTCGGCGTCTGGCTGTGCGCGGCGGGCGGCGTCGACGCGTGTTTCGGCCTCCGTTGGTGCGAAACCGAGCGAGGTGAGCGCCAGCACCGCGTCGTGCGACAGCGGGTCGCGCGGCGGCGTTGGCTCGCTGGTGCCGCCAAGCGTCTCGAGCCAGCTGCGCGCCTTGTCCTTGATCTCGAGGCAGATCCGCTGCGCCGTCTTGGCCCCGACGCCCTTGACGCGCTTGAGCCATACAACGTCCTCGCCCTCGATGGCCGAGAGCAGGCGGCGTGGGCTGTCGGCCGAGAGCAGCGCGAGTGCCAGGCTCGGCCCGATGCCGGCGACCTTGAGCAGCAGGCGGCAGAGTTCGCGTTCCTCCTCGTTGGCAAAGCCCAGCAGCCGCGGCAGGTCTTCTTGTGCGACGGTGAGTGTATAGACACGGACAGGCGCGTCTGCGCCGCGCTCTTGGCGTAGACGTTCCGCGGTGCCGAGCGGCGCCTGCAGGCGGTAGCCGACGCCGCCAACGCGGAGGATGAGCCGCAGTGGGCTCCCCGAGATTAGTTCGCCCTCAAGGAAGTCGAACACGCGTGGCTGCTCAGCCCTTCAGCGCCAGGCCGAAGTCGTCGAGCTTGGTGCGGATCTCGTTGAGCGAGGTTTGTCCAAAGTTGGGGCACGCCATGAGCTCGGCCTCGGTCTTGACGCACAGGTCCCCGATGACGCGCAGCTTGAACATGTCGACGACGCGGCGGCTGCGAACCGACAGCTCGAGTTCGGCGATCGGCCGGTTGCGTGGGTCGGACAGATCGCCGACCGGCTGCCGCGCCGGGCCGAAGCTGCCATTCAACAGCTCGTCCTGGTCCATTCCGAGGCGCAGGTTCTTGCTGGTCAGGATCTGCTGGATCTCCATCAGCGAAGTCTCGCCAAAGTTCTTGTAGGAGAGCAGCTCCGGCTCGGTCTTGCAGACGAGATCGCCGAGTGTGCGGATTCCCATTTTGGCCAGGCAGTTGCGGCTGCGCACCGATAGCTCGAAATCGGTCACCGGTGTCCGCAGGATCGCGTTGCGCTTGTCCTCGCGCCGCTCTTGATCCTCGTCGTAGAGCATGTTCTTGGCCGCCGTAACGTCGCCGAGGAACAGCCGCGCGCGCTCGTGGGTCGGGTCCGCCTTGAGCACGGCGCGCAGGCAGGTCTCGGCCTGCGTGTATTCGCCGATGTCCTCATAAAGCACGCCGAGATTGACGAGGATCGCCGGGTTCGGCGGTTGGCGTCGCAGATACTCTTCGTAGATCTCAAGCGCCTGCTCGTCGCAACCCTTGAGTTCGAGCAGACGTGCGAGGTGGAAGGCACAGTCGGCGAAGCGATCGTTCTGCTCGTAGGCCTCGGTGTATTTGGTGATGGCGTCGCCGATGCGCAGCTCCTGCTCGGCTTTCCAGCCCTCGAGAAACGGCAGGGCGGCGGTCTCGGCCATCGCTCCCGGATTGGCCAGCAGCCGGTCGACGTCGGCGGGGGTGGTGGTGCCCTTTTGCGTGGCACTGCAGGATGCGTGGCCAGCCGCGCGCACGAACGCCTGGGCGCAGATCAGCGCTTCGTTCGCATCCCGCGGTGTGCCGATGGCTTGCAACGCCTCCTCGGCGCGGCCGCGTGCCACGAGCGTCGACAACCAGAGTGGCCGAATCCGCGGCTCCTCCTTGTGTAGCTCGAACGCCGGCTCGGCGTCCTCGAACTGGGCCAAGACCCAGTTGCCAAGGGCGGCTGTGAGGTCTCCGTCCTCCTGTTCGTAGAGCCAGCTCTGCAGGAGCTCGTGTTGGCCCCGATCCTCGAGAACGATCTCGCGGGCCTGTTGGAGCACGGAGATATCGGCGTTGAGCTGCTGGATCAGCTCGACGGCGGAAACGGCGGTTGCGGTGTCTGAGGCGGCGCTTTGGTCGGTCATTCTGGGTCCCGTTCGCGGATAGGGCGGTCGCATAGGGCCGGTGGTGACGCGCCAACCTGGCCGCACCCACTACCCTCCCGGCAGAATTCAAGGCGAAAAGTATAGGAACGAGGGGGGGGCAGTTGCAAGGCGAGTCGCGAACCCTTGGAGCGAATTCGCGCTGGTTGTGCGTCCGGTCCTGGCATTTTTTGCCAGACTGGGATGTAGCGGCTCCGTCATTGGGCCTCATGTCTGGTTTCCTGGAATCTCCGATGCGTGCACTGATCCTCTGCCTGTTTCCGTTCTTTCTCGTCTCGACCGTGTTCTCTCAGAACCCGATGCTGGTCAAGGACATCCGTACGGACCCGCCGCCCAACCCAGGTTCGCTCGCAGGCCCGGGAATGCCGAGCTTCATCGAGTTCGGTGGGATGCTCTACTTCTCCGCCAGCCGACCCGAGCACGGGCTTGAGCTTTACCGGCTCGCGCTGCCGAACGGTTCGCCGTCGCTGTTCGCCGACATCGTGCCCGGGCCGGCGGGCGTGTGCC
>CAYSWE010000053.1:0-14874 GCA_964434515.1 uncultured Phycisphaerales bacterium
ACCGTGATTTCGCGCAGATGGCGGCGCACGGCATCAACACGCTGCGCACCTATACGGTGCCGCCGCGCTGGTTGCTCGACACCGCACAACAGCATGGGTTGCGGGTGCTCGTGGGACTGCCGTGGGAACAGCACGTTGCGTTTCTCGACGACCCGGCGGTCAGCGGCCGCATTCGCCGCTCGGTCGAGGAAGGCGTCCGCGCCTGCGCGGCCCACCCGGCCTTGCTCGCGTTTTCGATCGGCAACGAGGTCCCGGCACCGATCGTACGCTGGCATGGGCCGCGCCCGGTCGAGCGCTTCCTCGAGTCGCTGGCCGACATCGTGCATCGCGAGGACCCCGGCGCGCTCGTGACCTACGTCAGCTATCCGACCACCGAGTACCTCGACCTGCCTTTCCTCGACTTCGTCAGCTTCAACGTCTTCCTCGAGGACGAGGCCAAGCTCACGGCCTACCTGGCGCGGTTGCAGAACATCGCCGGCGAGCGGCCTCTGGTGATGACCGAGGTCGGTCTCGACAGCATGCGCAACGGCGAGGCCAAGCAGGCCGAGACGCTCGCGTGGCAGATTCGGCAAGCGGCGCAGGCCGGCTGTGCTGGGACGTTTCTGTTCGCATGGACCGACGAATGGCACCGCGGGGGGCACGACATCGACGACTGGGCCTTCGGTCTGACCGATCGTGACCGACGTCCCAAGCCCGCGCTGGCGGCCGTCGATGCGGCCTTCGGTCAGCCGCTCGTGCACCCTGCTGGCGAGTGGCCTCGCATCTCCTTGGTGGTGTGCACCTACAACGGCAGCCGCACGATCCTCGAGTGCCTCGAGGGCGTGCGTCAGCTCGAGTACCCCGACTTCGAGCTGATCGTTGTCAACGATGGCTCGACCGACACGACGGCGGAGCTCGTGGCCGATTTTGCGACTCGCACGCGCGGCGAAGCGTTCGACGTCCACGTCGTCGATGCCGAGACCAATGGCGGTCTCAGCCGCGCACGCAACCTCGGCATGCACGCCGCGACCGGCGCGATCGTCGCCTACCTCGACGATGACGCCTATCCCGATCCGATGTGGCTGACCCACTTGGCGCTGGCGTTTGCCAACTCGTCGCACGTCGGGATCGGTGGCCCCAATATCGCTCCCCTGGACTCGGGGTTCGTTGCGGAATGCGTCGCCCACTCGCCGGGCGGGCCGAGTCACGTCTTGCATTCCGACAGTGAGGCGGAGCACCTGCCCGGCTGCAACATGGCGTTTCGTCGCTCGGCGATCCTGGCAATCGGCGGTTTCGATCCGGGGTTCCGCATCGCCGGCGATGATGTCGATCTGTGCTGGCGCCTCATGGAGCGCGGCGGAACCCTCGGTTTCAGTCCGGGCGCGATGGTTTGGCACCACCGGCGCGACACGATTCGCGGCTACCTCAGGCAACAGCGCAACTACGGCCGCGCCGAGGGCATGCTCGAGGTCAAGTGGCCGGCCAAATACAACCGCCTGGGGCACATGCGCTGGGTGGGACAGCTCTACGGCAAGGGCCACACGCAGGCGCTTTCTTTCCGTCAGCGCATCGACTACGGCGTCTGGGGCACGCATCTGTTTCAGGCGATGTACACGACCGGCGAAGGCACGCTCTGGTCGCTCACGCTGATGCCCGAATGGTATCTGCTGACGGCTGTGCTCGGTGGGCTCGCCTTGCTCGGCAATCTGTGGGAACCGCTGTTCTGGGCGCTCCCCTTGTTTGTCATCGCGGCGATCATTCCCATCCTCCAGGCCTGCTTCAGCGCCGCGCGGGCGCTGCGCCTCAGCCGCCGCCGCGGCCGCCGTTCGAGGTTCTTCGTTACGGCGTTGCTGCACGTGCTGCAGCCGATCGCTCGACTCTACGGTCGCATGCAGGAGAGCCTCACGCCGTGGCGTCTGCACGGCGCCAAGGGCTTTGCTTGGCCCATTTCGCGCACGTTCTCCCATTGGAACGAGGAGTGGCGATCCCAGACGGACTGGATCGGCTCGCTCGAGCGCCGCCTGCAAAGCTACCGGCTGCTGATGGCCCGAGGCGGTCCCTCGGATCGCTGGGATTTGCAGGCGGACGCAGGACTGCTCGGCGGCATTCGCCTGCTCTCGACCGTCGAGGAGCATGGCAGCGGAAAGCAGCTCGTGCGCGTGCGCGGCTGGCCGCGGCCCACACGGTTTGCTTGGTTGCTCATGGCGCTGGGGGCCGTGCTCGCGACGGCGACCGGTTTCGATCGAGCATGGACCGCGACGGGAGCCCTCTCATTAGCTACGTTCTTGGTCTTGTATCGCTCCGTGCGCGAGTGCGGGGTAGCGACGTTCTCGGTCCTCCGTGCCGTGAAGCTCTGGCAGCAGGCCGCCCCGGCCGCTCGCCGAGCGACTGGTCTGGAATCGACCGAACCCATCGTAACCAACCGAGAGGAGCAGTCGTTGGCGCAGGCGCGGCGGCTGGCATCCGAATGACGAACACACTCACTGAGAACGTGATCGCGGCGATCGCCAAGGTCAAAGACATCCCGACCTCGGACATCAGCATCGACTCCAATCTGGAGGAGCTCGCCGTCGACTCACTCGACGCGATCGAGGTCCTCTTCGAAGTCGAAGAGCAGTATGAGATCGACGTTCCCGCCGACCGCATGAATGATCTGAAGACCGTGCGGGATGTGGTCGAAGGCGTGCAGGCACTGCTCGACCAGAAGGCTGCGGGAAGCGATGACGCGGGCGCGAACCAAGCCGGGGCGCAGGCCTGAGTGATGACGCGTCCGCGCATCGTCATCACCGGGATCGGAGCCATCTCTGCCCTAGGTCAAAACGCCACGGCGTTCTGGGAGGCTCTCGTCGCCGGCGAGTCGGGCATCCGTCCACTGAGCTGCGCCGATGCGGACTCGGTGTCGTTTGCGAATGGCGCCGAGGTCCAGGACTACGACCCGCGCGCGTTCTTTGCCGAGCGGTCGGATCGCGAGCAGGCCCGCTTTACGCAGTTCGCGCTCCTCGCCGCGAACGAGGCGATCGCTCACTCCGGCCTTGTCTGGGACGACGAGCTGCGCGATCGCACCGCGGTCGTGACCGGGTCGAGCGGGGGTGGACAAGACACCATGCGGGCCGGCTACGAGCGGCTCTACGTGCACGGCAAGCATCGAGTGCACCCGCACACCATTCCCCGCGTCATGGCCAACGCCGGTGCGAGCGCAATCTCGCTCGCGCACGGCCTGCGTGGTCCGGCATTCACCTTGAGCACGGCGTGTTCGTCGTCGAACCATGCGCTCGGCCTGGGCCTCTGGACCATCCGCAATGGTGCCGCCGACGTCGCCGTCTGCGGCGGCAGCGAGGCCACCTTCACGCTCGGGATGATCAAGGCTTGGGACGCGATCCGCGTGGTCTCGCCGACGACGTGTCGGCCGTTCTCGCTCGATCGGCCGGGCATGATCCTCGGTGAGGGCGGCGCGATGCTCGTGCTCGAGACGCTCGAACATGCACGCAAGCGAGGCGCGGAGATCTACGCCGAGATCGTCGGGTTTGGCATGACGGCCGACGCACACCATCTGACCATGCCCTCGCTCGCCGGTCCCAGTCGGGCGATGCGCGCGGCACTCGACGACGGCGAACTCGATCTCGAGGCGGTGGGCTATGTCAATGCGCACGGCACCGGCACACCGGCCAACGATGCGAATGAGTGCCGTGCCTTGCGGCAGGTCTTCGGCTCGCACGCGGACGCGCTCGCCGTGAGTTCCACCAAGTCCATGCACGGCCACACGCTCGGGGCCGCGGGCGCGCTCGAGGCCGTCGCCACGGTCTTGGCGCTGCGCACCGGCGTGATCCCGCCGACCGCGAACTTCGAGGCGGTGGATCCGGACTGCGATCTCGACGTCGTACCGAACCAGGCTCGGGAGTGTGCGATCCAGGCCGCACTGTCCAACTCGTTCGCCTTCGGCGGGCTCAATGCCGTGCTCGCGTTCCGGCGCTTCGACGCATGAGCGAGTTGACGACGCGCCTTTTGGATCCCTACGTCGATGGGCTCGAGCTGTTGCAGCTGTTCGAGGACACCTTTGGCGCGACGGTCACGCCGCAGATGTGGCAATGGAAGTACATGCCGCCATGGATCCAACGCTACTACTGCTGGATCGCCCGGACCCCGGCCAAGGATGCTGCGCAGGACACCGAGACCAAGGTGATTGGCTATGCCGGTGCAGTTCCGTTGCCGGGACAAGTGCATGGCGAGCGCATGCTGTTCTTCCAACTCGCCGATTTCATGGTGCATCCGGCGCACCGCCGGAAGCACAACTTGTTCGACCTCTGTGTGCGGCACATCCTCGACGACATCGTCGCCACCCAGCCGCGCCACGTGCTCTACGGCTTCTCCAACCATCGGGCATTCCTGTGGATGAAGAAGCTCGGCGTTTGCGACGTGCTGCGACGCGAGTCGACGCGCTTTGTGCGCAGCGCCGACGTCGTCGCCAAGCGTTTCGCGTTCTGCGAGCTCGACTGGGAGGATCCCGCTATCGATGCGCTGTGGGCTCGCCTCGAACCGGAGTTCCCGGTGAGTCTCGTGCGCGATCGCGCCTACCTCGGCTGGCGCTATCGCGATCATCCGGTCAACCATTATCGCATCCTCGGCATGCAGGATGGCGGCGAGCTCGTTGGCTGGGCGGTCGTCGCCAATGACGGCGCCGGGCTCCAGGGGCGTCCGCCGGAGTTGCCGGTGGTCGACCTCTTGGCGCCGCGTGCGCTGCTGGGAGCCGCGGCCTGCGAGCTCTCTGCGCATCTTGCTCACGATCTCATGGTCTGGGTGCCGCCGTCGTTTGCCGAGACCTTCGGCGAAGAGCAGGACTCTGGCACCAACGTCTACCACTTTACGAGAGGCAGTGCCGTCACGACCGCGGCGCTCGCCGGCGATCTCTACTACACCATGGGAGACGTGGACTGGTGGTAGGGTCGGAACAGCCCGTCGCCACCGAGCCGCGAGCCTCGGGTTGGCAGGTCTTTCGCCGCGTGCTACGCGAGCAGGATGCGCACTGGCGTGCGTTCGTTGCCATCCTCGCGCTCGGCGTGATCCTCGTGCCGCTGAGCCTGGTTCCGCCGTATGGGATGAAGCTCGCGGTCGACAGTTACCTTGGTGATGCGCCACTGCCGGGGCCGATTCTGGCGTGGCTACCCGATGCTTGGCGAGCTTGGGACTCGGTGGCCTTGGTGGTCGCCATCGGGCTCGTCGTCGTGACGGCGCTCCTCAAGGCCGGGCTCGACTTTGTGCGCTCGGTCCTCCAGGAACGCACCAAGCAGCGGCTCGTGCTGGGCTTCCGGCGCCGCTTGTTTCCGCATGTCGAACGGCTGTCGCTTACCTACCACGACGAGAAGGGCGCGGCGGACTCGACCTTTCGCGTGCTGCTCGACACCGAGGTCATCCCGGCCATCGTGCTGGACGGTCTGCTGCCGTTCGTCGCTTCGCTGGCGCTCGTTTGCGTGCTCGCGGTCGTCATCGTCACGCTGAGCTTCAAGCTCGCGTTGGTGGCGCTGGCGATCGCGCCGATCATGCTGCTCGTCTCTTGGCCTTACGGTCGACGGCTGCGCGCGCAGTGGCACGAGATCAAGGAGATCGACACCTCGGCCATGGCGCTGCTGCAGGAGGTCTTCTCCAGCGTGCGGGTCATCAAGGCGTTCGGCCGCGAGGAATACGAAACCGCGCGCCTCATCCAGGTCGCCAAGGACAGCATGGACGCCAAGGTCCGTGTTGCCGTGACGCACGGCAAGTTCAATGCGTGGATCGGCACGTTGTTCGCAATTGGCACGGCCGCCGTGGTCGGCGTCGGTTTCTTTGAAGTCAAGTCGGGTTCGCTTTCGCTCGGCGAGTTCCTCATGGTGGCCACGCTCTTGGCGCAGCTCTACTCGCCGCTGCAGCTCGTCGTCGGACAGATCGCGTCCTTGCAGTCGTCGTTTGCCAGCGCCGAGCGCGCGCTCAATCTGCTCGACGAGGTGCCCGAAGTCGTCGAGCGCCCGGATGCCCGACCGCTGGGGCGCGCTCGCGGTGCGGTTGTGTTCGACGGTGTTTCGTTTGGCTACGAACCGGGGACCGACGTCTTGCATGAGGTCTCGTTCGAAGTCGCTGCGGGCGCGCGCATCGGCATCGCCGGGCCGACCGGGTCGGGCAAGACGACGATGATGAACCTCTTGACGCGGCTGTTCGATCCCAAGCGTGGCACGATCCGGCTCGATGGCGTCGACCTGCGCGAGCTCGTGCTTGCGGACCTGCGTCGGCAGTTCTCGATCGTGCTGCAGGAACCGGTGCTGTTCAAGAAGAGCATCGCCGCGAACATTGCCTACGGCATCCAGGAAGCTCGGCACGAAGACATCGTCGCTGCGGCCAAACTTGCCAATGCACATGCGTTCATCTCGGGTTTTCCGGATGGCTACGACACGGTCGTCGGCGAGCGTGGTCAGCGACTGTCGGGCGGCGAGCGGCAGCGGATCTCCTTGGCGCGCGCATTTCTCAAGGACTCGCCGATGTTGATCCTCGACGAGCCGACCAGCTCCGTCGACATGCGCACCGAAGCGGCGATCCTCGACGCCTGCAAGCGACTCATGGAGGGACGCACGACGTTCATCATCGCGCACCGCTCGAGCACGCTTGCGGAGTGCGACAAGGTGCTGGTGATCGACCGCGGTCGCATCGTCCAGTTCGCGGCGCCCGCCTCGGTCGGGTCGCTCGACGACTTGATGATGTCGGTGCACGAGGCGGCCCGGGCCGAGTCGTGAAGGTCTGCTTCGCATCGGCCCGCATGCTCTGGACGCCGACCCTGGGCGGACACACCTGGGTGAATCTCAACTGGCTGCTCGGGCTCGAGGCGAACGGCGTCGAGGTGGTCGTGCTCGAGACCTTCGCCGACGAGGAGGAGCTCGAGAGCGGTCTGCAGAAGCTGGCGGCGCTGCGCGCACAGATCGCGGCGCTCGGCAGTCGGGCCTCGGTTGTCGTCGTGTTGTCGGCGGCGCAGCGCGAGCGCTTCTTGGAGGCGAAAGCGACGCTCGGCGACCTCGACGAGGTCGTGGCGAGTGCGGACCTGCTGCTCGGGATCAGCTACGCGATGGACGATGCGGTGGTCGCACGCTTTCGGCGCTCGGCCTTGGTCGACATCGACCCCGGGCTGCTGCAGATGTGGCTCAGCCAAGGCGCGTTCCAGATCCCAACCTACGACTGCTACTTTACGATCGGCGAAACCGTGGGTGTGCGCGGCTCGCTCGTGCCTGACACCGGACACGACTGGATCTACACGCCACCGCCGGTGCACCTAGAGGCGTGGCCGGTGTGCGCGGCCGGCGCGGATGCAGCGTTCACGACGGTGACCAACTGGTGGGCCAACTACGAGGTCCACGCCGGCGAGTCGTTCAACAATGAGAAGCGGACGTCCTTCATGCAGTATCTGCGGCTGCCCGAACGGACGTCGGTGCCGCTCGAGTTGGCCGTACACCACGAGGAAGGCGATTGGACCGAGATCCCCAAGCTGCGTGAGCACGGCTGGCGCGCCCGGCCGGCGTCTGAGGTGAGTGCGACGCCGATGGCCTATCACGACTATATCGGGGCTTCGCTCGGTGAGTTCAGTTGTGCCAAGCCGTCTTGCATGCGCTTCCAGAATGCCTGGATCAGCGATCGCACGATTTGCTACCTTGCTAGCGGCAAGCCGGCGGTGGTCCAGCACACGGGTCCGAGTTCGTTCCTGCCGGAAGACGCGGGGCTGCTCCGGTTCCGTAGCCTCGAGGAGGCGGCCACCATGCTCGAGCGAGCGCGGAATGGCTATGCCGAGCAGTGCTCGGCGGCGCGCGCCCTGGCCGAGCAGCATTTCGCCGCCGAGCCGGTCGTCGCCAGGGTCCTCGAGCGAGCGCTGGCGTCATGAGCGGGCGGCTCGCGACGCTCGCCTTCCACAAGATCGGGACGCCCGGTGCCGACGGCTGGGAGACGTGGAATCTCATTCCGGAGTCGGTGTTCGAGGGGTTCCTCGACTGGCTCGATTCTGGCGGTTGGCACATCATCGATCTCGCGACGGCGCTGCGCGGGCTCGACGCTCCGGATTCTCTGCCGCCCAAGAGTGCGCTACTCACCTTCGATGATGGCTACCGGTCGATGCTCACGGTGGTCGCCGCGTCGCTAGAACGACGCGGTCTGCCGTCGGTCTTGTTTGTTCCGACCGAACACGTCGGCGGGATCAACACGTGGGACCTCGGCACGGAACCGGAGGAGCCGCTCTGTGATTGGGCGGACCTGCGCGAACTCTCGGAGCGCGGCGTCTCGATCCAGTCGCATGCTGCGTCGCACACGACGTTCTCAAAGCTCGACCTCACGGCGCAGACCTATGAGCTGACTCGCTCGAAGGCGGCGCTCGAGGCGCATGTGGGCACGACCGTGCAAGCACTCGCGTTTCCCTATGGCGACGCCGGAGACGCGCGTGCCGGGATGCACGCGGTGTTGGCCAAGCTGGGCTACTCGGCCGCGTTTCTCTACAAGGGTGGCGTCACCGACCCCGCGTGCTGCGAGCGATTCTCGTTGACGCGGGTGGCGCTCGGACCGGACTCCGATCTGCCGGCACTCTTGGCTGCGGACTGAACTGTGCGCATCCTCGTCACCGGGCTCCTCGGTCAGTATCCGCTCGGCGGCGTGACGTGGGATTACATGCAGTATGTGCTCGGGTTCGAACGCCTTGGCCATGAGGTCTATTACTTCGAGGACACCGGGCAGTGGCCCTACCAGCCCAACGAACGCGGACTGGGAGCGGATCCGAGCTACACGGTCGACTACCTCGCGCGCCTGATGCGTCGCTTCGGCCTCGAAGATCGCTGGGCCTACTGCTATCCGTGGCAGTCGCAGTGGTTCGGTCTGGATGCGGCGCGTCGGCGTGAGGTCATCGATGGCGCCGAGCTCACGATCAATGTCTCCGGCACGCTTGCTCGTCCCGAGCGTTACCGCGGGCGTGGCCGACTGGTCTACCTCGATAGCGACCCGGTGTTCACCCAGGTCAAGTTGGCGCGTGGCCAAGACGACTTTCGGCGTCTGGTCGACGCGCACGACGTGTGCCTGAGCTTCGGCGAATGCATGGGCGCCGAGGTGCCCCAGACCGGTCATGTGTGGTTAGCGACGCGCCAGCCGATCGTGCTCTCGGAGTGGGAGCCTGTGGCGGCCAGGCGCGACGTCTGGACGACCGTGCTGACCTGGGCGAGCTACAACCCGGTGGAATTCGAGGGCGTGGTCTATGGCCAGAAGGACGTGGAGTTGGCCCGCTTCGAAGACCTGCCACGGTTGGCGGCACCGAGCCGCTTCGAACTCGCCGTGAGCCGCGGCAAGCGCACCAAGCTGCCGGACGACTTGCTGCGTCACAAGGGCTGGGGCCTGGTCGATCCGGCAGAGGTCAGCGCCGACATCGATGCGTATCGCGACTACGTGCGCACGTCCTTCGGCGAGTGGAGCGTCGCCAAGAACGGGTATGTCCGTGGGCAGTCGGGCTGGTTCAGCTGTCGGTCGGCGTGCTACCTCGCGGCCGCGCGGCCCGTCGTCGTTCAGGAGACTGGGTTCTCGAAGGTTCTGCCAGTGGGCGACGGGCTGTTGTCGTTCCGCTCGGTCGAGCAGGCCGTCGACTGCGTTCGTCGGGTTGCCGCGGACTGGGAGCACCATTCGTTGGCAGCACGCGCGCTGGCCGAGCAGTTCTTTGACTCGGACCGGGTGCTGACCGAACTGATCGAGGCGGCGACGGGTTGATGCGGCGCACGGCGCAAGCACTGCTCTTGCTGGCCGTGGGCGGAGCCCTGGCCTACTGGACCTGGGGCACCTGGCTCGATGCCTACATCGACTTCGGCCGTGAACTCTACGTTCCGTGGCAAATCGTCGAGGGTAGGCAGCTCTACCGGGATCTCGCGCACCTGAACGGTCCCTTGTCGCAGTACCTCAATGCGGCGCTCTTTGCGATCTTTGGCGTTGGCCTGCGCACGCTGGTGGTCGCCAATCTGCTGGTCCTCGCCGGTGTCGCGTGGCTGCTCTTTGGTTGGGTGCGTGAGCTCAGTGACTCTTGGACGGCGACGCTCGCGACCGCGCTGTATCTCTTCGTGTTCTGTTTTGGGCAGCTCGATGGGGTCGGTAACTTCAACTGGGTATGTCCGTACAGCCACGAGATGACGCACGGCATCGCGCTCACCTTGCTCATGGCGCGGGCGCTGCTTCGGTGGGGCGGCGCGCGTGGGGCGGGCCGCGGTGCGACCTGGTTGGCGCTGGGCGGCTTCTGTCTCGGGCTGGTCTTTCTGACCAAGCCGGAACTGTTCGCAGCGGCGCTCCTGACCAGCTTCGTCGCGCTGGGGCTCACCTGGATCGACGCGCGTCCGGGTGCCGGGCGGTGCGTGCGCCAGACGCTGGCCTTCGCTGCAGCGGCGTCCGTTCCGGTCGGCGCGGCATTCCTGCTCCTGCTCACGAGCATGTCGGCGCAGCGCGCGCTGCATGGTGTCCTGGGTGGCTGGAACTACGTCTTCGACCGACGCCTTGCCGAGCTGCCGTTCTACAAGACGTCGATGGGCACCGATGATCCGGTGCTGCGCCTCACTTGGATGGCGGCCTGCGCGGTCGTGTGGCTGCTGGTGCTCGGGCCTGGCTACGTGCTTGCGACGCGCCTGGCCGATCTGCGCGGGCGGCGGCTCGTGGTCGCGCTCGGGGCCGGCGTTGCGACGTTTGCCTTGGGCGGCCTGGCGGTGCTGTTTGCGCCGTTCGCCGAGCCCGTATGGCGCTACGCCTATCTCGCGTTGCCCTTGGCTTTGGTGGCGATCTGCGTGGCGCGCGTGCGGGACGTTCGCCGCGCGGCGCCGGGCCAGCGCGAGCGCCAGACGAGCGCGCTGGTCTTTGTGGCGCTGGCGCTTGGTCTCCTGCTCAAGATTCTATGCAACGCGCGTGTGTCGAACTACGGTTTTGGCCTCGCCCTGCCGGCGTTTGTGCTCGCCTTCCTGGCGTTGTTCCATTGGCTGCCCATGCGGATCCAGTCTCGCGGTGGCTCGGGAGCGGCGTTCCGCATCGTCGTTGCGGCGATCCTGGCGCTCATCGTCCTTGTGCATGGCATGACGTTTCGCTTTTGGGAAGGCTATCGCACTCGCGAGCTCGGCCAGGGGGCGGATCGATTCCGCACCGATGATCGTGCCGATGCCCTGAGCGAGATCGTCCGACGTCTCGAGCGCGAGCCCGCGGATACGACCGTGCTGGTGCTGCCAGAAGGTGTCATGATCAACTACTTGGCCCGTCGTCGGAACCCGACGCCTTACATCAACTTCATGCCGCCGGAACTGATTGCCTTTGGAGTCGAGCGCATGCGCGAGGCGTTCGGAGCCAACCGTCCCGACTTTGTCGTGCTCCTCGCCCGCATCACGCGGGAGTATGGACAGCCGCTCTTCGGGCGTGACTATGGCGCCCCGCTGCTCGCGTGGGTCAAGGCCAACTATGTCCCCGAGCTTCGACTCGGCCCCGAGCCCTTGCACCCGGACCGCGTGCAGGATCGCAAGTGGGGGGCCTGGCTGCTCGCGCGGCGGGATTGATGGACGCCGGTCGAAATTCCGAACCAGGGGAAAGCGCATGAACACCAGGCTTACTCTGCGAGATGCCACGATTCGCGATGCGGATCTACTCCTTCGTTGGCGCAACGATCCGCAGACGCGAGCGGCCAGCCTCCGCACGTCGGAGGTTGCTGAAGAAGAACACATGGATTGGCTGACGAGCGTCCTGAGCGACGTGGATCGGGAACTGCTCGTCGCCGAAGAGGATGGTTGCCCGGTCGGCACCGTCCGAGCGGACTTCTCGGATGGCGCTTGGGATCTGTCGTGGACGGTATCGCCAAGCGCGAGGGGACGTGGCGTGGCCAAACGAATGGTCGCTCTGCTTGCTCAGCGCATCGACGAATCCATCCGGGCGGAAGTGCGCGCCGACAACCGGGCATCCGCGCGGGTCGCCGAGTTCGCCGGGATGACCTTGGACAAAGAAGCCAACGGCATCCGGTACTACAGGCGTGGCCCTCGGGCCCGCGAGGACCAGACGCGACCCTGACGCGTCGTCGCGTTCCTACTGGAACCAGCGAAACTCGCCGCCGGTGCACTCCGAGATCTTCTCGAGCTGGTCGCGGAACCACTTGGAGTCACTGTAGGCGACGGTGTGCACGGTCACTTTGTGAAAACGGTTGAGGTCGCGAAGGTGCCGCGTGACACGGTTCCAGTGCACGTAGGTGCCGACGTCGGGTTCGCCGGACGAGAGTAGGTACGCTGTGTCGAGGCTGGGGTCGGTGATGACGCGCTCGAGGACCTTCCAGATGTCCTTTGCGCGGCCGGTCTTCTGCTTGCCGAGAAACGCGACGGCGCGGGTGCGGACGCGCTTGCTCAGGTGGAGCGGCTTCTTGGCGAAGGCCTTCACGTCGATGGCATAGGTGAACACGTTCACTACGACCTTGTCCGACAGTTTGTCGAGCACGGTCTTGAGTTCGTCGCGCGCCGCGGCCGCCTTGGTCACGCCGCGCGACGCGAGTCTGATGCCCATGCGAACGGATTTGTCGATCAGAAACGCGACGTGGTCGCTCGTAACCTGGATTCCGTTGAACGACGCCACGGTCTTGCCTTCATCGAGCTTCTTGGTTGCCAGGCCGTCAGGGAATTGGAAGGTCGCCCGATTCTCCTTCCACCATTTGCGCCAGATCTCGGGTCGGGTGAGCTGCTGGCCAGTGAGGTTGCGCAGTCGCTCGAGGACACGCTTGGCGACGACCGGACGGCCATCGTCCACGACGGTCAGGAGAGCGTCGATGCAGGACTTGGTCTTGATGTCGGCAAGGTTGTCGACGGCTTGCATGCGTGGTCGCCAGTCCTCGTCGACGAGCCGTGCGGCTGAGATCTCTTCGGCACGTTCGGGGAAGATACTCTTGGCCGCACCGAGCAACGCGCAGCGTACGCCGCCGTCCTTGTCGTCGCGAATCGCCTGCACGAGAGTCTCACCAAACTGCTTGGGGTCGATGCGCGCCAGCGCTTCGATCGCGTTGGAACGAACATAGATGTCCTTGGCTTGGACGAGTTTGCGCACGGGCTCCGTCGCCGCGGCATTGCCGATCTTTCCGAGCGAGCGCACGGCCCACCGGCGCACGCCGGCGTTTTTATCGTGCAGCGCCTTCACGAGCGATGGGACCCAGGCGGGCTGTCCGTAGATGCCGAGCAGCTCGGCGCACCACTGCCGCACGAACGCATTCTTCCGGTTCTTCTTGAGTTCGGCCGCGACGCGCTTCTGCGCGTAGAGGTCTGTGATCTGGATGAGGCTCTCCCACGCGATGTCGCGGTAGTGGGCCGGCGGCAGCCCGCGCCCGTGGGTCTCCTTGAGCACGCCGAGCAGGAGCGTGACGCCGGCAACGTTGTTGGCCTGGGCGCAGATCCGCGCTCCGCTGCGGACGCTCTGCTCGTCGGGTTTTGCGAGCAGGTCTTTGGCCGTTTTGAGGCTGGGAGTGGGCGGGGCCTGGGCCGCGATTGCGGCGCTGGCGAGCAGTGGGAACGCGAGCGAGAGGGCGCATGCGGGTCGGTGCAACAGCATGCACCGAGTATGGCGGTTTGGCCCGGCTTGACCAGAAACTTGGCAGCGCGGCTCGCTGTGGGGCAGGCTCTGCATCAAGCCACAGGCCCCGTCGCGCCGAGAAGACAGAGGAGGAGTGCATGGAGTACATCGAGACCGACATGGTGGTGATTGGGGCGGGACCGGCTGGCCAGAAGGCGGCGATCCAAGCCGCCAAGCTGGGGCGAGAGGTGATCGTCGTGGACCGCGGGTATCGGCTGGGCGGGGCCTGCCTCAACCACGGCACGATCCCCTCCAAGACGCTGCGAGAGGCGGTGCTGGAGCTCACTGGCTATCGCGAGCGCTCCTTCTATGGGCGCCTCGAGGCGGCGGCGGAGGTCAGTATCAGGGACCTCAACTTCCGTCTCGATGTCGTGCTGGAGCAGCTCGGCATGCTGGTGACCGAGCAGCTCAGAGACAACGGCGTCCGCGTCTTTCAGGGCAGCGGGAAGTTCCTCGCCATCGACACGCTCGAAGTCAGTGACGCCGATGGCGAGGCAACGCATCGCATCCGGGCGGGCCGCTTCCTCATCGCTACAGGTTCGAGTCCGCGGCATCCCGATCACGTGCCATTCGACGACGACTGCATCCTGGACTCCGATCGGCTGCTGCGCATGGAGCGGGTCCCTGAGTCCTTGTTGGTGCTCGGCGGCGGCATCATCGGTAGCGAATACGCGACCATGATGGCTGCGCTCGGATGCCGTGTCACGTTGATCGACCGGGTTGAGCGTCCACTCCGTGCGGTCGACGGCGAGATCGCCGTGCGCTTCATGGACTACTTGGATGAGATGGGGATCGATCTCCAGCTTGGGCGCAAGGTCGAGGATATCCAGCGCAATGCACGCGGTCGGGCCGAGGTGACGCTCGATTGCGGGGACGTCTTGGAGGCGGACTGTGCCTTTTGCGCGATGGGGCGCGTGGCCAATGTCGCCGGCCTTGATCTCGACTGCATCGGACTCGAACTCACCGGGCGCGGCGTCTTGCCGGTCAACCCGCTGTTCCAGACGGCTTGGCCCAACATCTTCGCTGCGGGCGACGTCATTGGTGGTGCATCGCTAGCGTCGACTGCCATGGAGCAGGGTCGGCTGGCCGCGCGCAACGCCTTCGCGGAGCGCGCGCATCCGTTTCCCGATCTCTTCCCGTTCGGCATCTACACCATCCCCGAGATCGCTTTCACTGGGCCCACCGAGGAGCAGCTACAAGCGGATGGGATTCACTATCGGACCGGGCGCGCGCACTATGCCGAGATCGCCCGCGGCGCGATCGCCGGTGACCGCAAGGGAATGATCAAGCTGATCTGTCACGATG
>CAYSWE010000054.1:0-14673 GCA_964434515.1 uncultured Phycisphaerales bacterium
GTCTCGCACCGCGTATGTCAGGTTGGTGTGCACGAGCGGGACCACCGAGCAGGAGCGGCTCAGCAAGTCTTGCATGCGCTTGAATAGCGCCACGCGTACGACCCGGTCCTCTTCGTCGCGCGACGCCGCGAGCAGCGCCTCGAACCGCGTGCTGCGCAACCGCGTGTAGTTGGTCTCGCCGATCGCTGCCTCGGAAAGCAACGCACTATAGAAGTTGTCGGGATCACCGTTGTCGGCAGTCCAGCCCATCAACGCGAGCTGATGGTCTCCCGCACGCAGATGCTTGAGGTAATCGCCCCATTCGAAGCTTGCAACCTCGACCTGCAGGCCCACGTCGGTGAGACAGTCGCGTACGATCGTCGCGACACGCTCAGGGTCCATCAGATACGGACGCTGGTTTTTCATGTACCAGAGGCGAATCGGTTGGCGCAAGGCAGCAGCGCTGTTCGCGACGATCTGCCGCGCCGCCTCCACATCGCGCTTCGGCAGAATGCGCTGTCCGGATGCCGTCACACCGCCGGGTAGCAGGTCATCTGCGATGGTCCCGGCTCCATGATAGCCGAAGCGAAGGATCCGCGCCCGATCGACGCACAGCGCGATCGCGCGGCGGACGTCCGGCTGGTCCAGCGGTTTGGCCTCGTTGTTGATCGCCAGATAACAAACGTTCATGCCACCAGCGCGCTCGACGTGGACGTCACGCGTCGACTCGAGCCAGGCCAGGTCCCCGACATCGACGTTGTCGGCAATGTGAATCTTGCCGCGCTTGAGCAGCTCGCGACGCTCGGGCCAGGTCGCGGCCTGGACGAACACGAGTCGCTCGACGCTCGGCTTCGCGGACACCCACCAGGCATCGTTCCGCTCCAAGATGATCCCCTCGCCGCGCTCCCACAGCGAGAATCGAAATGGTCCGGAGCCTACCGGGGCACGGCCGAACCCCCTCCCCAACCTGCGCACCGCGGTCGGCGATACGATTCCCGACGCGAACATTGCCAAGTTGCTCAGCAGCAGCGTGGTCGGCTCCTTCATGTGCACGCGAAACTCGAGCGTCCCCAGAACCTCGACCGACTGAATCTGACGAAACGTCGCCCGATAGGGAACTCTGGCCGGTGCGAACGGGTGCTTGGGATCGATCAACCGATCGAGCGAGAACTTGACAGCCTCGGCGTCCAGCGGCGTCCCGTCATGAAAGTGCACCCCCTCGCGAAGCCGGAAGGTCCAGGTCATGCGATCCGTGCTCGAGGTCCAGTCGATCGCCAGATTGGCAACGAGCTTCGCCGGGTGTTTCGGGTCCTCATCGAAGTCGAGCAGCGTTTCGAAGATGCTGTCAATGACCTTGGCGCTCTCACCGTCGCTCGCCTGCGCCGGATCCAGCGTCAGGCTGTCGCGACTGCGACCGAAGACGAGGACCCGTGGGTCACTCGGATCGATGCTGGAAAGCGACAACCCACTCTGCAAGACCTCGGGATTGGCAGCGGTCCGTTGCCTGGCCTCGCAGCCAACCAAGACAGCGCCCAGCAACGCGGCGATGACGGTCAGCTTCCGTCCTCGCGCAGTCTTCGGCCACATCCTTCGCATCGCAATCTCCTTCGTGCGCAGCGCACAACTTGGAACCGGCAAAATACCCGAAAACCGTGGCCGTTCAGCCGACCGTGGGAACTTAATCCTGCGCGGGCTTCTACCGGCGCCGCGGCGCGGTGTAGTGCTGCACGTCCTTCGGTCCGGCCCGATAGCCACGCAGCCCCAGCACGAGCCCCCGGCCCTTGGCGAGCTGCGCTCGCAATCGACACGGATCCCACACGTGAAGCAGGATCGACGGTAACAGGCCGATGATGTCAAAC
Organism: uncultured Phycisphaerales bacterium; assembly: GCA_964434515.1. Lineage (GTDB taxonomy): Bacteria > Planctomycetota > UBA1135 > UBA1135 > CAYSWE01. The sequence continues at coordinate 1,839 of CAYSWE010000054.1, forward strand.
GCGAGGAAGGAAACCCACAGCTTGATCGAACCGGCCCGCAGGAGTAGGCGTGGCGTGTTGACACCGCTCAGAAACTTCCGGAGCGGGGTCACCCCCCCTCCCGAGGCAAGACTCCCGCCATGGTCTGCCTGAACCCAAGGCAGATACAGGAGGCGCCGACCGCGCTGCTTCAGCCGCACGCCCAGGTCAGCATCATCGAGATACATGAAGTAGTCCTCATCGAGCCCACCGATCGCCCCCAGGTCGGCGGTCTTGTACAACGCAAACGCGCCGGGAAGGAAGTCAACGAAGTCCGGGTAAGGGGGCGCCGAGACCAGCGGACGTCCGAGGCCGCGCTGGCGTACCTCGTTCGGACCAAACCGGAAGAACGAGCCCGCCGACCAGATACAATCCCCGCACTGCGTCGTCAACAACGGACCAACGCCCGCCGCATCCGAGTCGGCCGCCAACGTATCGACAAGCGCCTCGATCGTTCCTTGCGGCGTGCGCGTATCGTTGTTGACGAACAATACGTAGTCGATGCCGCGCTCGATCGCCCGCTCGATCCCGATGTTGCAAGCTCGGCAGTATCCGACGTTGTGCCCCGGCACGAGGACCTCGACCTGCGTCCGAAACTCATCGGGAACGAGGTTGCCCGAGTTGTCGACGATGAGGATGTGTAGACTCGTGTATTCGGCTTCGAAGAGGGAGTCGACACAAGCAACGGTCTCGGCCGTCGCACCGTAGTGTGGGATGATCGCCAGCACTGGCGGACGGTCGGTCGGCGACGACTCGCGAATGGTCATGCCCGCCTGGTTCATAGCGCCCACTTTACACACCAGAACCACAGACCCAGCACACCGTCCAGGCCGGACCGCACGAAGCGGCGCGCAGGTCCGCCGGCCAAACCCGGATTGAACGTGAGCGCCGGGGACGAGAACGCCTCATGGCCGCGACCGGACCGCAGGTCCTGAATTCGGCGTCGCCGTGCCCGGAGGTAGCCGCGCAACCGCCAGAGCTCCCGCTTGCCGCGCAGCCACGCCCCGAGATGGCCGGACGCGACCACAAAGCCAAGATGCACGACACCGTAGACTGCAAAGCCGGGGAAGAGGAGGACGAGGCTGCGCCAGCGATAGTGCGTCAGCACGAAGATCCAACGGTTGCGTGAATGCAGGAAGCTGCGTCGTGCGGCGTATTCCTTGGCCGGGCCCCGCGTCGAGAGCCCGGCGGTGCCGGCCTTGTGCAGACAGATCGCATCACCGGCGACGGCAACGCGATATCCCTTCAACCGCAAGGCATAGCTGCAGGCCAAGTCCTCGAACAGGATGAACATGCGCTCGTCAAAGCCGCCGCAAGCGACCAGGCGCTCACGACGCGCCAGGCAACAGAGCGAGATTGCGACATCGACCCGATCCAGCCCGGCCGCGCCCGATGCGAGGTCCTGCTGTGGGCGATACCAGTTGCGCAGCGCAATCAACCCTACGTAGTGAAACGTCCCGCCGTCGTAGTGCACCGGCCCATCCACGGAGCCGAGCAGGGAACGGGCCTGAATCATCGCCAGGTCATCATTCGCCTCAAGGTGAACGCACAAGCGATCGAGGCAACCCGGCGTAAGCTCCACGTCGTTGTCGATCAGCAGCACCAAGTCGTGCTTCGCCTCGCGCAAGCCCAGGTTGCGCGCCGCCGACGGCCCAAGGTTTTCGCCGAGACTCAGCAACCGCAGAGGGTAGTCTCGCGCGGCCCTGTCGGCAGCCCCATCCGTGGACCCGGAATCCACGAGCAAGACCTCCGCCGGATCCTGAGAAAAGACCGAGTCCAAACACGACGGCAGGTAATCCTTGCCGTTGTAGTTGACTACGATCACCGAGACTGGGGCCAGCACGATCTCAATGAAGCGGTAGTTCGAAGTCGCCGTGACGACAGACTTCGCGATGCTTGAGGCAGTAAGGAAGCTTCGCCAGCGCCGCAAGCGTTGCCTTGACACAGACGAACACGCCGCCCGGCACGGCACGAATCTCCCCCACGAGCCCGATCGTTCCCACCGCGTCGCCGACGCCCGACTTCTTCGAGCGTCCTCCAAGGCCCTTCGCTGCGAAGCGCAGCGGAAACTTGAGGATGTCTTCGAGACGCACGTACTTGAACGCGTAGATCCAAAAGTTACGGATGTGATAGTAGAGGCTACGCTTGCCCTTGCGCATACCGAACGGCGCCTTGTGCCAGACCCGCACTTCCGGCACATAGCGCACCCGCCAGCCGCGATTGAGCAGCCGCGCCGTCAGATCGCGTTCGTTACCGAAGATGAACAGTTCCTCGTCGTAGAACTCACAGGCGCGAATCCGATCCGCTCGTGCAAGGCTCGCACAGCCACGGAACGTGGCCATGAACCGCGGCTCCAGGTGCCCTCTGCTCTGCAAGAACCAAGTCGGCATCTCCGGTTCCTCGACCCGCGAACTCAACACGGCGGTCTCATCGGGTGCGTGCCGAGCAGCTCGCAACATCGCCTCGATCCAGTCGGGCGGCAACACGATGTCGTCGTCGAGGATACCGATCCACGCACCGCGTGCCGACGCAAAGCCGATGTTGAACGTCGTGCAAGCACCGAAACGAGAGTGCGGCATGCGAATGAGCCGAACCTCCGGAAACTCGTCAAGCACCATCTCTGGCGTCCCATCCGCCGAGTCGTTGTCGACGACGATGACCTCGAGCGGTGCCACGGTCTGTGCGCGAATCGCAGCCAGATTCTCGCGCAAGTCGTCCTTCCGGTTCCAGACCGAGATGACGAGCGACACGCTGTCGGTAGGCTCAGAGGGCTTGCTGGAAGGCGACACGAGACGGACGATTCAAGAGATTGGTAGGACGGTAGACCGAAGGTCCTCGACTCGACGCAGATGGTCCGGCCAGCTCTGAGCGCGCACCTCGACCAAGAGTTCGGCGTGCGTCACCTCGGGAAGCTCGACGTTGACGGTCGCCGCCTGGTCGCGGTGCATGACCTTCGTAGCGAAGTCTAGATACGCGAGCTGCGAGCGGAAGCAAGCAAGCGCTTGCCGCTTCTTGGTCACGAGATCGGAGTAGTCGTAAAGCGCACCGAACGCAACCACCTGATTCACACCGAACAAGAGCACTCGGCAACCCTCCGGGAGGTGGCCGCTCGCCGCGCAGCAGGCGCGGGCCAGGGCGCGGTGATCGGCATGGAACTCCCCGCCGTGGAAACTATAGACGAGCCGCGGGGCGCGCCCGGCGAAGTGCGCGCCCACGGCAGCGGTGAGCCGCGCTTCGTCGCGCTCGAGCTGCCCATCGCCGAACCCCAGGCAGTCCGGGGCGCCAATCTCGAGCGTCGCGAGCGCGGCACGCACCTCCCCTTGCCGCAGGGCCGCAATGTCCGCATGCCGCGCTCCCGGGTCGCCGGAGGCGCCGTCGGTCGCGTGCACGATCGACACACGATCGCCACGCCGGCCGTGGAAGGCGAGCAACCCGCCGATGCCGATGACCTCGTCGTCGGGGTGCGCGACGACCACGAGAACGTCGTCCGGCAGATCCTCACGCGACCTGATTGGGGGAAACACGTGCCCAGACGGGCTCACCGAGCAATCTCCGGCTTCTGCAGCAGCGCCGTGTAGCGCCGCGCAGCATCGAGAATGGTCGGAAACTCGGTGGGGATCTCGTCGCGCAGCTGCTTGAGCTTGCGCCGGCTGCGCAGCAATCCGGCGAGTGTCACCTTGAGCGGCAACACGCCACCCGAACGAACTACGACACCGCCCCGCGCCGCGCGCTCGGGAAGCGCCCCCTTGGCGGACACGACCACCGGGACGCCGTGCGCCAAGGCCTCGTCGACGACGAGCCCGTAGGATTCCTGGCACAACGATGGAAAGATCGCGAGATCGAGTTCCAGTGCGGGATGCGGATCCCCCGGGCCATAGGGGCCGGTCCAGACGAATGGAATGTCAAGCTCGGCCGCGCGTCGTTCGATGCGTGCGAGAAAGCTCGGGTCGGGGACCGCGCCGGCAAGCCGCAGCTCCAGTTGCTCGCCGCAGTTCGAGAGCGCCTCAACCAATAGGCCAATGCCCTTCTCCGGCACGATGTTGCCGAACGACCCCACACGCAACGGCACATCGACGCCATGCGAGCGGGCGCGGCTGCGAACCGGCGCCAACAAGCCGTGCGGAACGACCTCGAGGCTACCGGCCCAGGGCAGGTGTTCGCGGACGAGTTCCGCCTGAGCTCGCGAGGGAACGACCAACGCACAGGCCGAGCCGAGTTCCCGTTGCAGCATCCGATCCCGACCAACAAGCGACTGGGTGAGTTCCGCGACCGGGACGTCCGGCAGGTCCTGTCCGACGCAGGGAGCACAGGGCTCGCGACCGGCGTCGATCGGACAGCGCACGTTCTTGGGCGGCCGACGAAAGAAGCGAGGGCACGTCGTCCAGAGATCGTGCAGGGTCGCGATGCCCGGGATGCCCAGGGCGGCGGCTCGCTGCAGAAGGTCCCAACCCAACGTCGCCCAGTGGTGCACGTGCACAGCGTCGGGGGCCTCGTCAGCCAGCAGATCGGTGATGCGATCCCCCGTGGTCGCAAAGCCGAGTTCCAGGCCATACAGTTCATTCTCGTCGCGCTGGATCCGCAAGACCCGCACGCCCTCGAAGGACTCCTCCGTGAGTGCCCCCCCTGCTACGCGCTGCTCGCTGCCAGCAACGACGACGACCTGCGCGCCGAGCGCCTCGTAGGACTTCGCCAGCGCCAAGACCACGTGCTCCGTGCCGCCGAGAAACTCCGGCGGAAAGTTGTGCACGAACAGAGCGATCTTCATCGCGTGGAACTCCCCTCGCGAAACGCCTCGCCGTAGCGCGAGGTCTTTGGCAGATAGACCGACCGGTGTGCCGCCAGCCCCATCAGCTGGTGTGGATAGTCGGTGTAGGCCACCTGGCTCGCGTGGGCACACATGGCAGATCGCTTGACCTCCGCCGTCTCGGTAATGTCGACGATCCAGTCCGCCGGCAGCGGTGACCAGACCTCGTACTCGAGCACCCGCGGGAAGGACCGCTGCTCCGCCGTCCAGCGGCGCCGCAGACGATCGAGCGCCGACCAGGTGTGCGCATGGTCTGAGTGCGCCTCCTCCGCCCACGGAACATAAACGAGCTGGGGGGCGAAGTCTCGGAACGCTGAAGCCAGACGCCCCGCAACCATCGCCAGATCCTCCTCGGTGACCTCATGCCCATCGGGGAGGCCAAGGAACTCGACCGAGCAGCCGCCAAGCAGATCCGCCGCCGCACGCGCCTCCGCGCGCCGCGTGTGCACGAGATCGTCGCCAAATCGCGCTTCGGGATCGCCGCTCGTCCCATCCGTCACGAACAGCAAGTGGACTGGGTCGCCCTGGCGCCGATGCAACGCAATGGTCCCGCCAAGCCCGCACGACTCGTCGTCGGGATGGGGTGCGATGACCAGAACGCGTCCGCGCGGCGGCGACAAGATCGACGGTAGCTCCACGTGATCGATGTTATGCGAGAGGAGGCCCAGGCTCCAAGTAGGTTACGTCGGTCGCCCGGTGGCAGGACTGTAGGAAAACTGTGCAACCACCGCAGAAGCCCGGCCGAGGAATGCAGCTAGCCGCCCTCGGATTCCAGCGCGACCACGCGTCCCGAACGCAGGGACTCGTCGGCAGCGAGCACGATGCGCAAGCTGTTCACCGCGTCCGCTAGATGATCGCTGAGATTCCAATCCTCGCGGATGGCCCGTAGGAGATACTCCTGCTCGCGCCGACACAGTTCGTCGTGGTCCGGCTCGTCACTGGTATCGATGAACGTATCGGCGTGCACGAACTCGTCGTCGCTATCGCGCTCAGCGCGGTGCAGCTTGAGCTGACTGGTCTTGGTGTGGGAGTCTACGTCGGCCGAACCAGACACACGCTCGCCACCATCGCGGTCGACGATACTCACCGAGCCGCGCGGTCCGACGACGTCCTTCACGAAGTAGGCCACCTCGCTCATCATCGGCCCCCAGCCCGCTTCGTACCAGCCGACGGACCCATCGTCGAATACCACCTGGAGCTGGCCATAGTTGTACATTCCGGGCGCCAGTTCGTCGGAGAGTCGGGCACCGATAGCCTGGACACGCAAGGGACGGGCACGGGTCATCTGACACATGACATCGACGTAATGCACGCCACAGTCGACGATCGGCGACATCGAGTTCATAAGGCTTTTGTGCGTTGCCCATTCCTGGCCGTGGCTCTGCTGATTGAGATTCATACGCATCACCAGAGGCTTGCCAAGTGTCTGCGCCAATTCGACAAATTTCTGCCACGCCGGATGCACGCGCAGGATGTAGCCAATCACGAGCTTGCGATTCTGTGCGGCGGCCAGCGACACGAGCGACCGTGCGTCCTCGACGGTTTCGGCGACCGGCTTCTCGAGGAACACATGACAACCAGCGCGCAGGCTCTGCCGGGTGAGGGAGGCGTGCGTATCCGGGTAGGTATTGATGGAAACGACATCGGGCTTGGCCTCGGTAAGCGCAGTCTCGAGATCGCCAAAGGTCGCCGCGCCGCCGAGCCGATCGGCGAGTTGCTCGCGCGAGGCCGGCCCACGACTCACCAATCCGACGATCTCGAACTCGTCCATCGCGGCATAGGCACGCGCGTGCGATGCGCCCATGTTCCCACAACCAACGACAACGACGCGCAGCGGATGCATCACGGCTCCTTCCTCTCTCGGCTAAAGCCCCAGAACCTTTTTCATCGCCGCGAACACCGTGGTGTTTTCGATCCACTTGCCGCGCACGGGATCGACACCGATGGTGCGCGTCTGAAAGAACTCTGCGTCACGCCCCTTGGCAAACAAGGGAATCAGCGAATTCGAGTGGCCCCCAGAATTCCAAGCCCAGTAGACCGTCTCGCCAGGGTCGATCCTCGAGTTGGCATTGGCGTCCTCCCAGCTGGCGCGCACCGGCGGCTGGGACGCCGTCTTTTCCAACTTGAGCGTGCGATCGCTGATCTCGCCCAGCTTCTTGTTCGGCAGGATTCCGGGCCCTGCCGTGAGGCCACCACACTCGTGGTCGCCGGCAACGATCAGCAACGTGTTGGTCCAATCGCTGCCATTGCTTGCATCGTTGATCCACGCGACTACCGCCTCGACCGCCTTGTTGAACCCGATCATCTCGCCAAGCATGAAGTCCATGTTGTTCGCGTGGCCGGCCCAATCGACGGCGCCGCCCTCGATCATCAGCGCGAAGCCATTGGGCTTCCGTTCGAGAACGCGCAGCGCCGCCTGCGCCATCTGGCTCAGGGTCGGGTTTTCGCGATTCTCGCCGGATCCATTGGCCAGCCGAAAATCCATATTGCCGGCCGGACCTCCGAACAACCCCAGAAGGTGCGTCGTCCGCGGATCACTCGCCGCGCCGAGCAGTCGAGCGCCCGCATCCAGGTGACCCGCGATACGCTCGACCAGCGTCCACGGTGCGCCGCGCTCGGCTCGCAGCTTGGCGAGCATCGCCGCGTTGACAAACGGATCAATGTTCCAGTTCGGATGACCACCGCCAAGAATCACCGACGGCAGCGGGAGCGTCGCCCCCCACGCCCCCCCGTAAGCCGGGTCGGTTCGTGTCGTTCCGGTCGTGTTGGGATGGCCGAACATCCCTTCGTCGGCGATGGCGTAACCATTGGCCCGCGTGCTGTTGTGTGCGATCCAGGCTCCAGGCGTCGCATGCGAGATCGGCACGGTCGTGACGGTGCCAACCGCCAGCCCGCGCGCGCCGGCGAGCTCGCCGATACCAAACAGTCGCGCCTGGTCCGACTTCGACACCGAGATGTTGCCGCCATCGGTCTTCTGTCCGGTGAACATGGCGGTGGCTGCAGCGGCGCTGTCGGTCGCTGCGGAGACCAGGTAACGGACGTCTTTCCACGCCTTGGTCGGGTCATAGCCAACGCCCTTGTTGATCCCCTGCGTCTGCACATCCCAAGTCGACATCGCGACGTGGTTCCAGGCAGCGTAGACCGGGGTCGTCCGCGTATAGGCGTTGGTCGCCTCGATGTGCTTGTAGCCCCAGCCATCGGCGATCATCAAGATGAGGTGGCGGACGTCGCGGATCACGTCGAAGGCGACGCTCACGGCCTTGGCAAGCCCCGTTGATGTCGCGACGAGCTTCAAGCCCTTTTCCGGTGCATCGACCCGCAAGTCACCAAACGTCGCCACTCCCTGAACCGTCGTCACGGATTTCGTCCCGGCGAGCTTGGCGCTGGTCGCGGTGAGGGACAGGGCAACGGTGACGCTTTGATGTACGACGAGTTTGTCGTTCTTGTCACGGAGTTCGACGGTGATCGGCACGAGCTTGGCCGCGACAAAGGCCTTGGTCGGCCCGGTCCGAAACACGAGTTTCGTCGCGGGAAGTGGCTTGGCGCTACTCCCGCCGGTGGGGCCCGACGACCCGCCGCAGGCAACGACACCAAGAAGACAAGAAAGCCGTAGCAGGACGTTGAGGGTGGCACGTAGGGATGCAGGCATCCGCGGAGGTATAGCACTCAGGGTCGGTTCCACGACCCCGAGGCCCTATCGTGTGCGCCGTCATGAGTACTCCCGACGACACGACCATTCCGCCATCCGACTTCATCCGAGACCGGATCCGCGAAGATCTCGCGAGCGGCAAGCACACGAGCGTCCATACGCGCTTTCCACCGGAGCCCAACGGCTACCCACACATTGGGCACGCCAAGGCGATCTCGATCAACTTCGGCATCGCCGAGGAATTCGGTGGGCTTTGCAACCTGCGCTTCGACGACACAAACCCGGTGGCCGAGGACATCGAGTACGTCGCGGCGATCCAGGAGGACATCCGCTGGCTCGGCTACGACTGGGGCGACCGGCTGTTCTTCGCCTCCGACTACTTCGAACAGCTCTACGACTGGGCCGTGCTGCTGATCGAAAAGGGAAGTGCCTACGTGGACGACTCGACGATCGACGAGATCCGCGCTGGACGCGGCTCGCTGACCGAGCCCGGCGTGGCCAGTCCGTATCGGTCCCGCACCATCGATGAGAACTTGGAGCTGTTCCGCCGCATGCGAGCGGGCGACTTCGACGACGGCCATTGCGTGCTGCGCGCCAAAATCGACATGGCGGCCAAGAACCTGCAGCTGCGCGACCCTGTGATGTACCGGATCAAGCGCGCCACGCACCACCGAACCGGCGACGCTTGGTGCATCTATCCGACCTACGACTGGGCGCACGGCCAGAGCGACGCGATCGAGGGGATCACCCACTCGCTCTGCTCTCTGGAGTTCGAGAACCACAGACCGCTCTACGACTGGTTTCTCGAACAGATCGGCCTCGCCGAACGGCCGCAGCAGATGGAGTTCGCGCGGCTCAACATCACACACACGCTCGTGGCCAAACGGAACCTGCGCGAACTCGTCGAATCCGGCCTGGTCAGCGGCTGGGATGATCCACGGTTCCCGACCCTGCGTGGTATGCGCCGTCGCGGCTACACGCCGGAAGCGCTGCGCAACTTCTGCAAGCGCATCGGGGTCGCACGCTTCAACAGCATGCACGAGATGGCACTGCTCGAGCACACGATCCGCGAGGACCTCAACCTACGCGCCGAGCGCCGCATGGCCGTGCTACGCCCACTCAAGCTCATCATCGACAACTGGCCTGTGGGCACAACCGACAGCCTCGAAGCCGTCAACAACCCGGAGGACGCGAGCGCCGGCACGCGCATGGTGCCGTTCTCTGGCGAGCTTTGGATCGAACGAGGCGACTTCATGGAAGACGCCCCAAAAAAGTTCTACCGACTGGCGCCGGGCCGCGAAGTGCGCCTGCGCTACGCGTACTTCGTCACCTGCACCGGCGTCGACAAGGACGCCGACGGCAACATCGTGGCCATCCATTGCAGCTACGACCCAGCGACGCGCGGTGGCAGTGCGCCGGATGGACGCAAGGTCAAGGGCACGATCCATTGGGTCAGTGCCGCACATGCGACGGCTGCCGAAGTGCGGCTCTACGACCACCTGTTTGCCAGCCCAAACCCAAACGACGTGCCCGCGGGTGGCGACTTCAAGGACAACCTCAATCCGGACTCGCTCGAAACGCTCACGGACTGCAAACTCGAGCCAAGTCTCGCCGAGGTCGCACCGGGAACGAGACTTCAGTTCGAGCGGCTCGGCTACTTCTGCGCGGACAGCGTCGATCACACGCCGGCGAAGCCCGTGTTCAATCGCACGGTCGCGCTGCGGGACAGCTGGGCCAAACTCGCCAAGAAGAACCGCGCTCAGTCCGCAGGCAACTCGTAGAGTCCGTCGCCCGCGTCGACGAGCCGGCCGATGTGCACGAGCTCGTCCCAGACTTCTTGGGGATAGCTGTCCGGCGGATGGATCGCAATGATGCTCGAACTGCGACCACCGCTCATCGGGCCGCCGGCGATCGACGACTCGTCATCGAGGCGCATGAGCTTGAGCCGCTTGCGGAAGGCTTTGAGGGCGCGCTTGAATACAGCCTGGTCCTGTTTCGGCAGGCGCCTGCTACTGTTCGCCCAACCGGCGATGACTGCCTCCAGAGCCCCGGCATCCCGTGCCTCGATCGCGGCCAGGAGTTCGGTGTCCTCGACCTGGAACTCCGCGCACGCAGCCTGGACCACGGTCCGACGGAAATCGTCGGCGACGTTCGCCGCGAATGCGCGAACTTGCGGCGTGATCAGATAGTGCTTGGGATCCATGGCTACGAGCGCCGGTTACGGGGTAATCGTCGTGCCGATGACGTTCGAACTGAGCCAGAGCTTCGTTGGCCCACTCCGATCATCGACGAACGCCTGCGAGTAGAACGTGATGCCAATCGCGCCGCTCGGCACGACAAAGCGCGCGCGCACGGCCTCACCCGCCGGCCCGGTCGATCCAGCCGTCAGGAACAGCACCGGCTGCCCGAGGCCAAACGAAACGAAGCCGAGGTTCGTCGTCTTGCGAGAGCCACCCACGAGGATCAAGCCGAGCTTCTGCTCACTGCCGTCCAATGCGATGTCGATGCGTGTACCAGCCTTGTGCTTGACCGTCCATGCAGGGTCGCCGTCGACGCGATGCACACACAGCGCCCGCTTGACCCCGGCAAACGCATCGATCGTGCCGGCGCCCCAGCGATTTTCCTTACCGCGCACCGAACCTCGATCGTGCGAGGTCTGGTGAATGATCATGCCAACATCCTCCGGTTTGAGACTCTTGTTCGCGCTCTTCCAAAGGAGGATGCACCCCATAGCGTTGGGGGTCGCGTTGGACGTCCCGCCGAACGTGACGATCGAACAGCCCGTGCGCGCACTCGTCCGCGTCCCGGTCGGAGCGACGACATCGGGCTTGAGTAAACCCATCTTGCCGCCCGCCGTCGGATAGTCGTTGTAGCTGCTCTTCCACGAATGTGGGTAGGAAACGCGCTGCTTGAGTTCGGCCAAGCTCCACGCGAACGGACCGCACGGCGAATAGCTCGCCAGTGCATTGGACGAAACAAAATAAGCCCCGACTCCGATCACGCCACTTCGACCACCAACGAGCCTCTGGTTGGGATCGATGTAAGGCGGCGGCAGGTTGCCGGGCGCCGAGATATTGAACGGGCGTCGCTGCCGGCGCGTCGAGCTGTTGCAGCTGCGTCCGTCATTCGACGTCGAGTTCGTACGGATCAGTCCAGCAAGCAACGAGGCGTTGGCGACATCGCGATGCATCGCGTAGTTCGGCGCCGGCCGAAAGTAGATCTTGTAGGAATGCGAACTCGTCTGCGTATCCGCTCCTTCCTTGATCCCATACTGGATCGCGTCCCACTGGGACGACTCGCCGCTGAGCTTGCCAACCATCAGCTTCGCTTGCGGCGCGATCCCGTAGGTCGTGCCGTTGCACGACGCGTCGGCGACCATGCAGCCCGCAGTCTCGGTGCCATGGCCGCCGCCGTCGCCGATTCGGTTGTTGCGCCTGGCAAACGACCAGCCGTACACGTCATCGACCTTGCCGTTGCCATCGTCGTCGCGACCGTTGAAGGTCTCGCCAGGATTGTGCCAGACGTTGCCCTTCAGTGCGTTGTGCGCGACGACTCGCGAGGAGGCGTCCATGCTGATTCCCGAATCGGAGTTCAGCACGACGACCCCCTTGCCACGGATCCCCATGGCCCAGACCTTGTCCGCGCCCACTGCCAAAGGTCCGTTGCCCGGCCCGGCCGGCAGTGCAGTCGGTGCCGCGGCGGCCGCCGGAACACGGTCCTCGACGTCGGCCAACGGCGGCACATAGTCGAACCAGACTTCGCGCACACTCGGAAGCACCGCCGCCTCGACGATCGCTGTTGCGGTCGCGGAGCACTTGACGAAGTTGCCCAGCCAGTTGATCGAGATGTCCGAGACCTCGCCCGCGGCCTCGGCCACCCGCAGCTCGGCGAGGAGTCGGCGCTGCGTGCGCGCCGCATGCGCCTCGAGCTCCCGGATGGCGCGCGCGCGACGCTCCACGAGCGGCATCCGCAAGAACTCGGGATAGCGTCCGGCAAAATCGAAGCGCTCCCGGATGACGAAGTAGACCGGTAGCTTGGCACGGTCCCGCGTCGCCGCGGGAATCGCCTGCAACTGCTCGCAGAGATAAGGATGAAGTTTGCCGGTCGGATCGAACGCCGAGGCGTCCGGAGCCTGGCTCAAGAGCGGTGCTGCGATCGCAGCGATGGCGCAGAGAAAGCGCATAGTGATGAGTTCTCCCGGGAAGGTTGACGAACACAAGCCTACGGCTTCGCCGAGGAAGCGCAACGCAGCGTGGACCGATCCGATTCGCATGTCGAGCTAGGATGCGCCAAAACGCCATTCCAAGCAGCCTTTCCCTTGCCAGCGCAAATAAGTTTCGATCGGACCAACACGGAATGGTCGT
>CAYSWE010000055.1:0-14659 GCA_964434515.1 uncultured Phycisphaerales bacterium
ACAGGGCACGCACTCCCGAACGTCTCGCCTATACCGGACTCTTCGGCCGCGTTTCCAGAAGCGCGGCCGAATCAGCTTCCAGGGAGTTGGACATGAAGACCGTTTTCCTCGTACTTAGCATGCTGCCCGCTGCGGCGCTCGTGGCTCAGAATTCTTCCCATCCCAAGACCGTTGGTAGCAAGACGCCGTCCATGACCGAACTCTCTCACGTGACGTTCCATGTCCTCGGAATGAAGAAGACCAAGTCGGGTGCCACCTGAATGGGTTGACCGAATGCGGTCACGAAGGCCCTGGAAGGGTCTCACCTCGTTAGCAAGGTTTCCTGGGACCACGGCCGCGACACGGTCACGCTCGGCTTCGACGCGAAGAAGGTGAGCCGCGAGCAGCTCGCGAAGGCGATCGAGCGGCTTGGCTACAAGGCCGTCGTCGTGGCTGCCCCTGCGACCCAGAAGACGTCGCCGGCGCTTCGCACCGTGCCCATCCCAAAGGGCGCGCCGGCATTCTTTGCCGACGCCATGCGGCGAGCTCGCAAGGAACGTCGGCCGGTCGTGATCGACTTCTGGGCGACCTGGTGTGCGCCGTGCAAGCGCCTCAAGCTCGTGACGATGGCAGAGCCGAGGGTTGCCAAGGCGCTCGCCAGCGTCGAGGTCGTGTTCGTCGATCTTGACAAGCACCCGCAGCTGGCGGAGGCGTTTGCAGTCAAGAGCGTGCCGGATGTGTTCTTTGTCGCCGCCGACGGACGGGTCGTGGATCGGCTGCGCAAGTTCGAGGACGCAGACGGATTTCTGAAGCGTCTCGGGAAGCTGAGCAAGAGGCCCAGCTCTCGGCCCGCGAAGAAGCCCGATAAGTAGCGACAAGTAGTCGATCGGGTCTACCGGGGGCCGGCCTCGATCGTGTAGGTTTCGACCCATGGTCGATTCGAACTTGCGCGTGTCTGCTGATCGCGCCGCTACCGAGGCGCGCGGCGAGACGTTCTATCCGGGGGCGAGCCGCATCCGACTGGCGGCGTTCCCGCCGAAGGAGCGGTGGAACGAGTGGCGCGAGTTGGATTCGCGGTCCTGGCCGCGCCGGGTCGAGCGTGTCTACTCGCTCGTTCCGACGACCTGCTTCAATTGCGAGTCTGCGTGTGGGCTGCTTGCCTACGTCGACAAGGAGACCGGACGCGTGCGGAAGTTCGAGGGCAACCCCGAGCATCCTGCGTCGCGCGGACGCAACTGTGCGAAGGGGCCGGCGACGCTCAATCAGGTCGAGGATCCGACACGCATTCTTTATCCGCTGCGCCGGGCCGGTCGGCGCGGCGAGGGCAAGTGGCAGCGCGTCTCGTGGGACGACGCGCTGGACGCAATTGCCGAGCGCGTCCGCAAGGCGCTCCAGGAGAAGCGGCACAAGGAGATCATGTACCACGTCGGCCGGCCCGGTGAGGATGGCTATACCGAGCGCGTGCTCGCCGCTTGGGGGCTCGATGGGCACAACTCGCATACCAACATCTGTTCGTCTGGCGCGCGCGCTGGGTATGCGATGTGGATGGGATTCGATCGGCCGAGCCCGGACCACGCAAACGCCAAGGTGATCTATCTGATCAGTGCGCATCTCGAGGCCGGGCACTACTTCAATCCGCATGCACAGCGCATCATGGAGGCCAAGGCCAAGGGGGCCAAGCTGATCGTCTGCGACGTCCGGTTGTCGAACACCGCGACACACGCCGACTACTGGATTGCACCGTATCCGGGCAGTGAGTCGGCCATCAACCTTGCGATCGCCAACTGGATCATCCAGAACCAACGCTATGATCGCGCATTCGTGCGCCGGTGGTGGAACTGGGAGGAGTTTCTCGAGGCGGAGCACCATGGGGCCGGGCGCACGTTCGAGAGCTTCGAGGAGATCTTGCGCGACACCTATGCCGACTGCACGTTCGAGTGGGCGGAGTCGGAGTCCGGTGTGCCGGCCGCGACGCTGGTCGAGCTGGCCGAACTCATCGCATCTGCCGGCAGTCGATTGTCCACGCACAACTGGCGATCCGCGTCCTCGGGGGTCTCTGGGGGCTGGCAGGTCGCGCGCACGATGTTCTTTCTCAACGCCCTGATGGGTGCAGTTGGCACGGAGGGCGGCACCTTCCCCAATGCGTGGAACAAGTTCGTCGCCGCCCCGATCCACAAGCCGCCGCATCCCGATTGGTGGAACGAGTTGTCCTGGCCGCAGGAGTTTCCACTCGCCTATCACGAGATGTCGATCCTTCTGCCGCACCTGATCAAGGACGGGCGTGGCAAGCTCGATACGTATTTCACACGTGTGTACAACCCGGTTTGGACCAATCCCGATGGGTTTTCTTGGATCGAGTTGCTCAGCGACGAGGACAAGGTTGGGTGCCACATTGCGCTGACGCCGACGTGGAACGAGACCGCCTATTTTGCCGACTACGTGTTGCCCATGGGCCTCGGTGGCGAGCGCCATGACGTGCACTCGTACGAGACGCATGATTCGCAATGGATCGGTTTTCGCCAGCCGGTACTGCGCGCCTACGCCGAGCGCGAGGGCAAAGACTTCACCGACACGCGCGATGTCAATCCCGGCGAGGTCTGGGAAGAGAACGAATTTTGGATCGAACTCTCATGGCGGATCGATCCGGACGGGACGATGGGGATTCGTCAGTGGTTCGAGTCGAAGGCTAACCCCGGCGAAAAGCTCACCGTCGATGAGTACTACGGCTGGATGTTCGAGAACTCGGTCCCCGGTCTGCCGGAGCGTGCGCGCGAGGAAGGTCTGACCGCACTTCAGTATATGCGGCGCTACGGAGCCTTTGAGGTCGGCAAGCGCGTCGGTGCACTCTATGAGAATGAGATCGATGCAGGCGAACTCGATGACATCGGCGAGAATGAGTTCGGCCGAGTGTATACCCGAGCAGCGAAGCCCGCGACGGCCAACATCGTCCCCAACCCAGCGCCAGCGAACGACAAAGAAGGGCGCCGGCCCGCCGGTGTGCGCGTAGACGGCAAGGTGCTGCGCGGTTTTCCGACGCCGTCTGGCAAGCTCGAGTTCTGGTCGCCGTTGGTCGCCGAGTGGGGTTGGCCCGAGCTTGCCCTGCCGGGCTACATCCGCAGCCATATTCATCCCGCGAAGCTCGAGGAGGGGCAGATCCCGCTCGTTCCGACGTTTCGTTTGCCGGTACAGATCCACACGCGCAGCGCCAACGCCAAGTGGCTCGATGAGATTGCCCACACCAATCCGCTATGGTTGCATCCCAAGGATGCACAGCGCTATGGGGGGATTGCGACCGGTGACCTCGTGCGGGTCGAGACCGAGATCGGTCATTTTGTCGTCAAGGCGTGGGTGACCGAAGGGATGCGTCCCGGCGTCGTCGCCTGCAGCCACCACATGGGGCGATGGAAGCTTGAGGGCAGCAGCGACGCGCAGCGGCAAATGTCCGCGACGGTCGCGCTGGACCGCACTGGCTCCGTGTGGAAGTTGACACGCAAGGCCGGTGTCGGCCGATGGACGAGCACCGACAAGGATACGGATCGCATCTGGTGGAAGGACGTCGGCGTGCACCAGAACCTGACGTTCCCGGTTCATCCGGACCCCATCTCCGGTATGCATTGTTGGCACCAAGCCGTGCGCATTCGCAAGGCCGATCGCGGTGACCGCTACGGTGATATCGCGGTGGATACGGACAAGGCGCACGAGGTCTATCAGCGCTGGCTCGAGGAGTGTCGACCGGCGATGGACCACTCGCCCGATGGCACGCGCCGACCGTATTGGATCCTCCGACCGCTCAAGCCGACGCCGCGGGCCTACGAGTTGCCGAAGTAGTGCGCCGCGCCGACCGCCTGTTCCGCATCGTCCAGATCCTGCGGAGTCGCAGTGTGGTCACCGCTCGGACGCTGGCGACGGAGCTCGAGGTCTCGATGCGGACGATCTACCGCGACGTGCAGGACCTCATCGCCTCCGGCGTGCCGATCGAGGGCGAGGCGGGCGTCGGCTACGCGTTGCACTCGAGCTTTGATCTGCCGCCGCTGATGTTTTCGCAAGGTGAGATCGAAGCGCTCGTGCTCGGAGCGCGCATGGTGGAGAGTTGGGCGGATTCGGCGCTCGCGCGCGAGGCTCGCAGCATCCTCTCCAAGGTTGCAACCGTCGTTCCGGAGCGACTGCGCAGTCGCCTGGAGAGTGTTGAGCTCCATGCTCCGGGCTTTCACGTTGCGGAGTCCATCACGGCCAATCTCGAGCCCTTGCGCAATGGCATCACCGGTCGTCGCAAGGTTCGTTTGATCTACGCGAATCGAGAAGGGGTCGAGACGGATCGCTGTGTCTGGCCACTCGGGCTGTTCTACTGGGGCAAGTCGTGGACACTCGTCGCATGGTGCGAGCTGCGCACCGATTTCCGTAGCTTCCGCCCCGACCGCATTCGCGCGCTCACGCTCCTTGAGGATCGTTTCGAAGATCAACCGGGCCGCGATTTGGCAACCTTCCTCGAGTTCTACAAGGACGCGGAGCGGCGCGCCCCGAACTGGTCGATTCTCGGGCCAGGGCACTGATGCTGATGGCCAACTTGCGGTCACGGAACTCGATCCCGGAGGCTTCCGTGGTCGATGGACTCTGCATGGTGCGATCCTTTCTTGGCGGTTTGTCGTGGCTGGCTGCGATCTTGGCTTGTGTCATTCTTCTGTCTGGCGGCAGTGCGCGTGCCAGCGACTATTGGGTAGACGGAAAAGCGGGAAGTGACGTGAGCGGCGATGGCTCGCGCGCCAAGCCGTGGCGCACGATCGAGCATGCCCTGGCCAGGGTTCCGACGCCGGTGTATCCACAGAGCCACCGGATTCGCATCGCCGGGGGCCAGTCGTACTCGCCACCGAGAACGCTCACGATGAAGTTCAACGTGCGACTGGTGGGCGACGCAGCGTCCGTGCCAACGATTCGGGCGTGGAGTGCGTCCGCGCCGATCGTCCGGTTCGCGCGTGCTACGATCTACAATCGCAAGGAGTCGGGCGTCGAATCGATTGCCTTCGAGGGCGGCGCGTATGCGTTGGCTCTTGGCGGCGTCGCTGGGAATCGACATCGCCCGGAGATCGAGCGCTGCTCGTTCCGTGGCCAGACGCTCGCGTCGATCCGCATCGACCTTCGGGGCGGTACGATCTCGGATCCGCGGATCGCGCGGTGTTCGTTTACTGGGGTCCCGCTTGGCATCGACACGTTCTCTTCTGGGCGCGACAACGTCCTGCGCATGGACGTTGAGGAAGGACGTTTCCTGGACGTTCGAACCGACGCTGTGCGGATTTCGGACACGAGCGGAGGAACCAGTGATGTCGGCGGACGGATCCGTTTTTGCTGGTTCCAGCGGTGCGGGCGTGGCGTCGCCGTAACCTCCGGAGGCGGGGCCGCTCAGACGCGTGTCGAGATCCGTCACTGCGCGTTCGACGCGTGCGCCACCACGGCGATTGCCTGCGGGATCGGGCTTGCGGGGTCCACCAAGATTGGCGTGGACCATTGTTCGTTTGTGCGTGGCGGCGCGGGCTTTCGTTTCGGCGGAGTGTTCGGCCTTGGACGGCACTCGGTTCGCGTCGCGTCCTGCGTAGCGATCGCCAACCGCGGAACGGCGTTCGAGATCGACATGCGTCAGTCGCTGGCCGGGCTTGTTCGGGCGAACGTCGCGATGCGCAGCAACGTGGCTCGGGCGAACCGACGCGGTTTTGACTTGGATGGAGGCGTTGCGGACGTTGTGTTCGATTCGCATGGTGATCGAGCGCTCGGCAGCGCTGAGTTTGGGATGCGCTTGCGCGGTGGTGCCAAGGTCGAGCCCCACGTGGAGTCGGACATCTTCGCAGCGAACGGTGGCGATGGTCTGATCCTCGCGACCGGCGCGCCGGGCGTCGTGCGGTTCTTGACGTTGGCTGACAACGGCGCGGTCGGCCTCGGAGTCGATGCCAAGGTCCCTGGTGCGACGCGGGTCGATCATCTCGTGTTTGCGTCCAACAAGTCGGGCGCGATACGCGCGCCAAGCACGTTCGCCATCCGGTGGAGCCTGTTCGACAAGACGCTCAGGCCGGGGCGTGGCAATCTGGTTGGCAACGCCCGGCTGCTTCGGCCGCAGTACAAGCTGCGTTCGACGTCACCGGCGCGTGATGCGGGGGATCCGAAGCTCGTATCCACAGGCGTCGACTACGAAGGTGATCCGCGCGTCGTGGGACGCGCCGCCGATCTTGGCGCCGACGAGTTTGTGCCGGCGGGCTCGGCGCACCTCTATGGGTTCGCCGGCTTTGCGGCAGCGGGCTTCCGTCCGCGGCTCGAGTTACCCCCGGCGCAGCACGGCGTCGGGCTTGGTAAGACCATGCGCATTCGGTTGGCCGATGCGCGCGACTTGGCGGCTTCCCCCGCGACTCTGGCTCTGCTGCTGGTCGGTGCTACCGAGGTAGCGCCCGGTCCGCTTACCAGTCTGGCGGCTTTGGGTGCGCCCGGTTCCCTCCTACAACTGGATCTGCGCGGCGGCTTTTTCGCCTTCGCTGTGCCCTCGACCGGCAAGGTCGAGACGCGCTTCACGATTCCCAAGCAAAGCGCGTTGCTCGACGCGACGTTCACCACGCAGTGGCTCGTGATCAAGCCAGCCGTGAACGCGGCCGGGTTTGTGACCACCGAAGGCCTCCGAGTGACCATCGGTCGATGAGTCGCGACTCGTAGGCTATTCGTTGAGATACTCGACCAGGAACTTTTTGATCTTCTGCCGCGTTGTCGTCGCGCTGGCGCCGACCAGGTCCGCGTGCTTTCGGCCAGGGATGAACTGTAGCTGCTTCGCGGTGCTGGGGATGCTGGCGAACACCGCGCGCAGCAACTCGGGCGGGACCTGCTCGTCCAACTCGCCGCCGACCAGCAGGACGGGAACGCGCGTGAGAGCTTTGAAGGCCCAGTCTAGGTCCGGCTGATCGAGGTTCGCGCCCGAGATGGCTTTCGCCGCGGCGAGCGCCAGCGAGGCGGTTGGGTGGATCGGGATGCCGCGGCGCTTGAAGGCGCGACGCGTCTGCTCGAGCGGAGTCTCGGCCGCGCCGACGATGACGACCGCGCCGAGTTCGTTGAGTTTGCTGGCTGTGCCGAGTGCGGCGATACCGCCCATGTCGTAGCCGACGAGGCCGATCTGTTGGAGTTCGTAACCCTTGCTCTGGACAAACTCGATGGCCGCGTCGACGTCCTCCGATTCGACCGCGCCGGCGGCGTTCACGAGGCCGTCACTCTCGCCGCTGCCGTGGAAGTCGAAGGCCAGCACACCGAACCGACAGTTGAGGTAGAGTGTTGTGCAGAGCGCCGACAACTGTCCGCGCGCCGCGTGGTGGCCGTGGCAGAGGATGATCACCGGGCGATCGGGGGTCGACGCGTAGATCGCACGCAGCGTCTGGCCGTGCGCGTTCGAGAACTCGACCCGATTACAGCTGACGCCGCGCGAAGCCGGATCGGTGTAGGTGCCACCCTTGTAGCCACCGATCATCTTCCAGCAGATTCCGGCGTTGATGGCAATGTAGACGATCGCCAAGAGGCTGAATCGGAACACCCACTTTCCGATGTGCTTCTTTGGCGGCTTCTCGGTTTGTTGGTAACGCGTTGCCATGGATTTGTCCGGTTCCCTGAGTTCGATCAAGAACGGCGTATCCACTTGTCGAAAGAAGTTCCGTTCGGCATTGAGGCCGACTCCGGAAATGGGAGATGCGTATGTCTGAGGAGCAAAGCGTTCAGGAACGGCGCGGTTCGGATCGAATCCCCCTCGAGGGGTCGGTCTCCGTCAAGATCATCGAAAAGGTGATCCTCGGACCTTCCCGCAACATCTCGCAGGAGGGGATCTACTTCATCGCCGAAGCGGAGATGCCCGTAGAGGTCACGTTGCCGCACAGTGGCGACGTGCTGAGTGGCAAGATCGTTCGCATCGGTGCGGTGCGCGAGGGCGAACTCGGCATCGCGATTCGCTTCGACGAAAATCTCGCCGAGGAGCAGTTGCCCAAGCCGGCCGAGTAGCGCCGGGTTGGATCAGAGCGCGCCGCTGTGTGCGTCCTCGAGTAGTTCCACGTAGGATGCATAGCGGCTCGCGGTAATCTCTCCGCGATCGCGAGCTGCCTTGATGGCGCAGTGCGGTTCGTGCGTGTGCAAGCAGTCGTCGAAGGCGCACGAGCCCAAATGCACGCGCAACTCGGGAAACAGCGCAGCCACCTCGCGTTCGGCCAGGCCGAACAAGCCGAAGTTGCGGATGCCTGGCGTGTCGACGACGTAGCCGCCGCACTCGAGTCGTAGCAGCGCCGAGTGCGTCGTCGTGTGGCGACCCTCGCGCACACCACGCTTGGAGACGTTGCCCACGCGCAGTGCCAGGCCGGGCTCGATCGCGTTGAGCAGCGATGACTTGCCGACACCGGAGAGTCCGCAGAATACCGTGATGTGGTTCGCAAGGTAGCCGCGCAGTGCCTCGACGCCCTCGCCTGTCTGGGCCGACACGCGATGCCCCGGGTAACCCAGGCGTTCGTAGAAGGCGATCCAGTGGGCGGAACTGTGTGCACCCGTGCTCGCGGCGTCTTCGTTGTCGATCTTGTTCATCACGATGCGCGGCGCGATGCCACCGCGCTCGGCGCCCGCCAGGATTCGGTCGACGAGAGCCGGACGGAACTCCGGCGCGCGCATCGACGAGATGATCAGCGCTTGGTCGACGTTGGCGACGAGCACTTGCTCGCGCGTGCCTTCGCCCGCCGATGCCCGCGCCAGTTTGGTCGATCGCTCAAGGACGCGTTCGATGCTGCCGCCGCCGTCGCCGTCGAGCGTGACCTCGACTCGATCCCCGACCGCAACCGGGTTTTTGGCAGTTCCGCGGCTCTCGAATAGCTTGCCTCGCGGGGAGAGCAGGTACACTTGGCCGCCGACGTCGACATGGCAGCGCTTTGCGTCGACGCGTAGCACGAGTCCTGTGAGTTTCGATTCCAATAGCGAACAGGTTGCCCCACTTTGGCCGAGCCCGAAAGCCGCGAGTCGCCGCATTTGACCCCCGTGGGTCGGTTGGCGCCAAGCCCGACCGGCGCTCTGCACTTGGGCAATGCTAGAAGCTTCCTGCTCGCGTGGCTCTCGATTCGATCGCGCGAGGGCGTGTTGTTTTGTCGCATCGACGACATCGACGGCCCGAGGACCAAGGCGGGGGCGGCCGAGCAAGCGATCGAGGACCTCCGTTGGCTTGGACTCGATTGGGACGGCGAGGTCATCCTGCAAAGCAAACGCAGCGAGCGGCACCAAGTGGCGTTCGAGCACCTGCGCTCGAAGGGCCTGGTCTACCCGTGCGTCTGCACCCGCAGCGAGATCGAGCGGGCCCAGTCGGCGCCGCAGGAGGCGTTGGATCACGGCACGCGCTACCCGGGAACCTGTGCTGGGCGCTTCGAGAGCGCGGCAGCCGCGCGACGCGCGAGTGGCCGCGAGCCTGCGTGGCGGTTTCGTGTGCCGGCCGGGCGCGTGATCGCCTTCGATGACGGTTTCCGCGGGTTGGTCGAGATCGATGTGTCGCGCGATTCCGGAGACTTCGTCGTTGCCAAGAAGGACGGCCAGCCAGCCTATCAGTTGGCAACCGTGGTCGACGACGCCGACTTCGGAGTCAACGAGGTGCTTCGCGGGGATGACCTGCTGAGTTCGACCCCGCGCCAAGTCCTGCTCTACGAGGCGCTCGGGGTCAATGCCCCGCACTGGGTCCACGTGCCGCTCGTGCTCGGTCCCGACGGCCGCCGCCTAGCCAAGCGTCATGGCGATTCGCGCATCGCCTGGTTCCGCCGCCGAGGCATCGCTCCCGAAGAGATCGTGGGCTGGCTCGCCCACAGCGCCGGCCTCCGTCCCACCCCGACGCCAACCCACCCCCACGAACTGCTCGACGACTTCGCCCTAAGGCGCGTCCCCCGAAAGCCCAGCGTGCTCCACCAAGACCCCTGGCAATAGCCCCCCCGCAAAAAGGTGTCAGAGTCAGTTTTTCCCCCCGCAAAAGCGTGTCGGAGTCATTTTTTCCGCCCGAGCCTAGGATTGGTTGACTACGTTCGTGGTCTCGGCTACAACTGTAGTCATGGGCGAGCAACCACCGCGAATTTCTGAAGCCGAATGGTTTGTCATGCAGGTCCTCTGGGATCGCAGTCCCCGGACCGCCGCCGAGGTGGCGGAACTCCTGGCGGACGAGACCCAGTGGAGTCCACGAACAGTCAAGACGCTGCTGGCCCGACTGGTCAAGAAGGGCGCGCTTGGCTACGAAGAGCAAGGGCGTCGCTATTTGTATTGGCCGCGGATCAGCCGGGAGTCGTGCATCGATGCGGAGGGTCGGTCGCTGGCGGATCGCGCGTTCGCGGGGGCCACGAGCCCGCTCCTGATGCACTTCGTCGAACGCAGCCAGCTCAGCCAGGATGAAATCGACGAACTCAAGGCGCTGCTCGAGCGCAAGGAACCGAGGCGGTGAGCGGCCTCGACACCGCGTTGTCGGCGCTTGGCGCGTGGCTATGGCAGACCACTTGGCAAGTGGGAGTGCTTGTAGTCTTGATCTTCGCTGTGCAGCGGCTCGCCGGGTCGGTGTTGACGGCACGAGCGCGCTACGCGCTTTGGTTCTTGGTGATCGTGCGCTTGCTGTTGCCGGCGCTGCCGCAGACGCCGTTCAGCGTCTTCCGGTTGGCGGGCGACCCAGGGCAATCGCGCGGGAGTCCCGTGGATGCCCCGTTCTCTCGGCGCGCGCCGTTCGGCGGATTGGCGCAGGCGTCGCATCGTTCGCGTCGGGTCGCTCGGCGTAGCTCCAAGTCCGCGGCGATTCGGTCCTTGCCTGAGGCCAGCACGCCCGTGGTCCGCACCGTCCGCTCGCCCGCGAGCCAGACGCTGTCGGCTGGGTCGTGGTTCGTCGCGCTCTGGTTGCTCAGCGTCGGTCTCTTGGGACTGCGGATCCTCGTCTTGGAGTTGGCGTTTGCGCGTCGCTTGCGGGTCGCCATTCCATTCCGCGAGCCCGCGTTCGAGCGACGCTTGCTTGCGCACGCCCGGTCGCTGGGGCTTCGTCGCGCGCCGCCTGCGTTCGTTACCGACGCCGTGCACGTGCCGGCGATCAGTGGCCTGTTTCGCACCAAGATCCTGTTGCCGGAGTTCGTCGTCGCCCAGCTGCGCGATAGCGAACTCGATTGCATCCTGCGCCACGAGCTCGCACACCTAGCGTCGTGGGACCTGGTCGTGGACCGGTTGGTCGCGGCGCTCGAGTGCGTGCATTGGTTCAATCCGGCCGTTTGGCTCGCGTTTCGTCGTATGCGCGAGGATCGCGAAATCGTCCGGGACTCGGATGTGCTCGTCCCGGCAGACGACGCCTCGCGCATGGATTACGGGCGCACGTTGCTGCGTCTGATCGAAGTCGTTCCACGGAAGCACTGCCCCCCGGTGCTCCGGATGTCGTGCTCGAAAGAGCAATGGAAGAGGAGAATCCAAATGATCGCATTTCCCGTGCTACCGACTCCGAAGACTCGGGTCGTCGCAGTCAGCCTGGCCGCCGGGCTTGGGCTCGCGGCATTGACCGGCGCCGCACAAGATCGCGCCCAAACCGAGCAAGCCGACGCGGAGACCGGTCGGGTGCGTGTGACTCGTGCGGTACAGCCGGAGGTCTGGGAGCAGGAACTCGCGGCAAAGCTGTCGCAGCCGGTGGAGCTGGGGCTCGAGGTTACCCGTCTCGACACCGCGGTCGCCAAGCTACGTGAGTTGGGCGGCATCGATATCGTTGTGGATCCAGAGGTCGACGGGAGCATCGAGGCAGACCTGAGCTTTCCGAAGCTGCCGCTCGGCGAACTCCTGGAAGCTGTTTGTGCGCAGTTCGAGATGGGTTACTGCTTGCGCAATCGTGCTGTCTTCGTGGCGGGCGCCGATTTGGCAGTCCAGTTGGATCGGCGCTTCTATGATGTCCGCGAACTCATTGGCGACCGCGGCGACGATGACGACGGCTTGCGGCGCGACCGTCTTGCGGAGACGATCCGCACCTTCGTCGCCAGCGATAGCTGGGATGGCGAACACGTGTTGCTGCGATTCTGGCGCGGCGCGCTCGTCGTGCAGCAAGAGGCACATGTGCAGGAGCGGGTGGAGGCGTTTCTCAATCGACTCTTGTCACACGGTTCCAAGGCGAAACAGCTGCGCCGATCCGTGCACGATGCACGCGCCGCCTTCTGCGGGAAGCTTGCAGCTCGAGTCGATGCGCAGTTCGAGAACCTGCCGCTGGGCGAGCTCGTTGCGTTCGTCGAGGCGCATGGCGCACCGGTCGTGATGCGCCCGGACGTCGATCCATCCTCGACCGTTTCGTTGAAGCTGCACGCGGCGCGGCTTGGCGACGCGATTGCCCTTGCCATGTCGTCGGCCGGCATCGAATGGAGCGTTCGAGATGGGTATCTCCTGTTTGGCGTTCCGCCCGAAATGGAGTTGCGTGACTATGTCGTCGGGGACCTGGTCGCAGCACCCGACCGCGACGCCGAGCAGGTCCGCGAGAGCTTCGCCGTGTTTGTTCGTGAGACAATCCCAGAAGAACTCGAGCGCGACGGGGCAGAGGTCGCCTTCTGGGGCGACCGGCTCCTGCTGCGGTGTCGCGCCCAGGGTCACCGTGAGATCGCCGCGTCCATCGCCGCGCTGAAGCGCACGCTGAGTCGCTGATGCACGCGGCTACTTGCCGAACGCAAGCTTCTTGACGTTGATGTCGATTCGTTGGCCGTGCATATCCCGAAACAACTCTAGCAGGGGTTTGTTATTGAAGAGGGCTGCGGGCATCGGGCCACTCGGGGGGCCGTTAATTCGGATTCGATAGCGGCCTGGCGGCGCGCCGATCACGGTTTGTTCGAACTGATGGGTTCGAACGCCAGGCTGGACCAGTATCCAGATCCTCGTCGTGCCCTCCGGGGTCGGTGGATCGACCCGCTCCAGGTCGACGTCGCGATGGAGGCGATGTATCGTCTCGTCGAAGACAAAATGGAAGCTTCCTCTTGGTTTCTCTTCGAGTGATGCTACGTCCACGGTGATGACTGGTTTGTCGGGCGTGATACGGTACAAGGCCTCGTGAAGTCGTTGACCGTCGCGCCAGACCAGATATCTGGATTCCGCCTCACCCCCGACCTGCATGGGTAGGTAACATCGGCCGTTGGTGTGTATCGGAAGCTGCAGGCTCTTGAGGCGCCGATTCTCGCCGCTTGGGGGGGCAATGCCGAAGAACAACGAGTCGTAGCGAACGTCGAACGCGTTGATTGCGTGGCCGTGCAAAGTGGGTGCGAGCGACACCTGTTTTTTGAGGTCAAGATGGATGCGCACGACTCCCTGGGCCGGAACGATTCCGTCGATCTGCTTCTTCACGCCGGCATAATCAACGTCGATACGCAATGCCCTCGTAGGATCGCCTGCATAAATCTTGTAACCATGCACTCCAGTGCTCTTTACATCATTGGTATAGCCTGTGGGCAGCCGGGGGTTCTTCAAATGAAAGTCGAGTATGGCGTCGGGTAAGGGGGTCCCTGACTGATCGAGGACCCAAACGAGTAGGAACTGCGACCGGGTCGGCTTGACTCGGATGGCGTTCTCCCGTGTTCTTGTCAAGTGAAAGGGTTTACTGCGAGGCATCTCGACCAGGTTGCCCCACGCCGAATCTCCTGGGGCGAGCTGTCCGGCGCGCAGAAAGAGTACAGTGCGCACTGTCGGACGATAGGGGATGCGGATCACTTTGGACGTTTCGAGTTTCGAGATTGGAACTTCGAGTTCCCCGAGCGTTCGGTAAAGTGGGAGGATCGAGTTTGTCGTGGACTCGGTGACCCGAAGCTGGAACGACTGGCCACCGTGCTCTGCCAGAAAACCCGCGAGCGCGGCGCCGGTATCGACCGCTAGCTTGATATCGATTTCGTTCGGCAGGCGTATGTTTGCGACGTCAAGGGTAGCGCCGGAAGCCGTGGCTTTGGCGCTACCCGTCCACGGGCGTTGCCAGCACTTTGGTTGGATGCAAAGGCCGAGCTTGCCCTCGGCGTCGAGCTTGGGGGCGTCCGCAGGAGATACGTCCAGCTCGAAACGGCCAACGGCGTCGGTCTCGGTCCGGGTGGGTTCGTTCGCTGGGGAGTGAGAA
Source organism: uncultured Phycisphaerales bacterium (assembly GCA_964434515.1). Classification (GTDB taxonomy): domain Bacteria; phylum Planctomycetota; class UBA1135; order UBA1135; genus CAYSWE01. Next base: position 14,081 of record CAYSWE010000055.1, read on the forward strand.
CTCAGGGTCACGCTGGCCCCGATCACGGGGCTCCCGTCTTTCCACAGGACCTCGCCGCGCACTCGCATCTCTTGCTCGGGGCGTGCCTGCTTCCGTTGCGCCGTGCCCGGGGCGAGCGCTGCGCCGCTATCACGGTGGGCGCTCTCGTCGTCCGTTGGTGCCTGAGGTGCCACGGCTCCGCCTCCAGCGACACTTCCCCCGCCGGACGAGATGCCGGCGTGGGTCGTGACGAAGGCCCAACCTGCTACGAGCAACAGTGCGACCACAATCAGGACTAAGCGGATCTTAGACTTCATTGACTTCATTGAGTTCTTTGGTCCCCGGCGGAAACGGAGCGTGGCTGCCGACGGCGCTATGAATGCGAAGGGGGTTGGGGTGCCCCGTCACGGCTGTGGGGCGGTCTACTTTGTTGCGGTCCAATTGCCCTTCGAGGGAGGGTCGTTGTCATTGAGCCAGGCGTGTCCTTTGTCTTTGGGCTTCGTCGTCCACGGCATGCCGCACGGGGCGAAGACCCAGATTCCGTCGAAGCTGACGAGTACTTTGTTGGCGGCATTGCGGATCCAGGTTACCCCGAAGTTG
>CAYSWE010000056.1:0-9434 GCA_964434515.1 uncultured Phycisphaerales bacterium
CACCGAGCAGGACCAGCAACGGGACCCACGCGGCAGCGCCCGGCGCCAGCATTGCGAGCTTGGGGCCGAGCGTGCCGGCGTAGGCGGCGATGGGCGACGCGGCGTCGGCGTGCGTGCCGAGCAGTGTGCCGAGGGCGAGCGAACGCCACAGCACATACCCCAGCCAGAGTGGCACGAACCTAACGTGACGCGCGACGAGCCCGCGGCGAGTCGCGCCCGTGTGCAGCGTGATTCCGAGCAGGTCGATTGCGAGGAATGCCACCGGCAGTGCCGCGGCGCTTTCCTTGGTCAGCAGCGCCAAGGTCGCCGGCAACGCTGCACCGACGAAGCGCCCCGGACCGCCGCGCTTGGCGAAGTTCCAGAAGCCGACCAAGGCCAAGAGACTCCACGCCGCCTCCAAGCTCGAGACGCGCCCGGCGATCCACGCCACGGCTTCGACACCGGCCGGGTGCACGGCGAACACGACGCCGGCGACGAGGGCGGCTACAAAGCGGCGCGCCGGCACGACGGCCGCCGCGAGCCAAGCGACCGCAACCGTGCAAACCACGTGGCAGGCCAGGTTCGTGGCGTGGAGCAGGCTTGCAGACGCCCCGCCGAGCGCCAGGTCGATGCCATAGGACACCGACATCATCGGTCGGAAGAGTGCCGATCCCTCGATGCCGAGCCACGGGCGTCCGAAGTCGGCGAACACTGCGTGCCACGCCACGCGCGGCCCATCGCTCGTCGGATCGAGCAGGTAGTTGAGCAGGAAGTCGTCGGAGAGGAAGCCGCCGGCGAGCGCGCGCCAATAGAATGCGACCGCGATCAGCGCGGCCACGACGAGCGCCGCGATCGGCGTGCGGCCTGCCCGAGTCACTGGTCCTCCCGAGTCATTGGTCCTCGCGAGTCACTGACTCTCTCGTGGCACGAAGTGGAACCAGTCGACCTTGGAGCGCGCGGCGCCGAGAGCTCGCCGAGCGTGTACCCTCGCGTCCATGGTCGGTCGGGCCTCGAAGTAGTAGTAGAAGCGCTTTTGTCGCGACAGTCGGAACAGTCGTTTGAACTCCGGTCGAAGACGCAACGGGAAGTGCAACGGCTTGCCGGGCTCGACCTCGTCGACGGCGATCGGCTCATTCGGCGCGAGCAGCACGAGGCGTAGCTCGTGGTCGGCGGACGGGAGCAGCGGTACCTGGATGAAGCTACCTTCGTCCGCGTAGCGGATGGTCTTGCCGCGCAGTTCCTGTGACAACGCTAGCGTGGCGAGGCGCGGGTGCGCCACCATGGACACGATGCGCGTGTCTGGTCTGTCGAACTCGACCGAGAAGCTGGCGATGCCGCCGGTCGGTTGCGTCAGGACGAGGCCAAGCTCGTGGGTGAGATCGATGCGCAGCTCAAAGGCGTCGCCAGCAGCGCGGCCGCGCCCGAAACGCAGCGCGCCGCTACCGTTCCATCGGAGCGTTCCGCCGGCGACTGGGCGTGCGGTGCGGATGACGAGCTCCTCGAGCGCGAACGGCGAGGCCTTGCTCGCGAACGTCAAGGTGCCTTCGGCAAACGTCGCCGTGGGCAGCGGTGGCGTGTCTTCGCGGCGGTCGATTAGGAACCGCTTCTCGGGGCTCAGCCAGTAGAGGATCGATGCGCCGAACTCGCGGGCGGCGCGCATCGGCGAGGGATCGCCGACTAGCTCCATTCCAAGGCCGCCCTCGACGAACAGGGTCGTGAGGCCGAGCACCGGGATGTCCGGCTTGGCAAACGGGAGTTCGGCCAGCGTGAAATGCGCCGTGCGGTTGAGCTGCGGCACGCCGTCGAGATCATAGGGCGTCGCGGCGACGGCGAGTGGACGCTCGGGAGTCGCCTTCTTGCCAAGCTCGAGTAGTTGTGCATGGATCGCGCGGTTGTCATCCCACGCCGCTTCGAACCGCGTGCGCCGATGGGCGTCCACAACGAAGAACGCGACGATGGTGAGGCAATAAAGCCCTGCGCCGACGCGCGCCAGCCGCGGTCGCCGATCCTCGGAGCGACCGAAGACGAGCATCGCGATCCACAGCGCCACGCCGGCCAAGGTCCCGTAGTGGCCGCGGCTGCCGCCGAGGTTCTCGTACATTCGGTTGAGCGCCGTGGGCACGAACTGCGTCGCGACCCAGAGTCCGCCGAAGAACAGCACGAAGAGTCCATCCCTGGAACTCACGCCGCGCCACACAGCGAACAGGATCAGGAGCGCGCCGAGCCCGAGCAGGAACCCGTTCGACAGTGAGCCGCCGAACGGCACGAACACCATGCGCAGCTGTAACGGCCCGTTCTCGGGGACGGCGGCGAAGAAGTCGGTGGCGCCGCCGTGCGAGCCAGCGATGAACGTCCCGAGCGCAAAGTAGCGCAGCAGGAAATAGCCGACCCAGATGGGAACGAACAGGAGCTGTTTGCGCACCAGCTCACGGATCGATGGCGTCGGTGTCCGGAACAGGTGCACGGCGACGAGGGCCGGCGCGACGTTGATTGCCGACTCCTTGGTCAGGAGCGCCAGGCAGGCCAGCGCCATCGACAGGATCAGGGATCCGCGTTTCTCGGTGCGCAGGTGCACGGCGAATGCGGTGATCGAGCCGAGTCTCGCCAAGAGTTCGAACGTCACGGTGTTGCCGGAGAACCAGGCGAGCGGCTCGACGGTTACCGGATGCACCGCGAACCAGAGGCCGCCACAGATTGCCGCCAAGTTCGGGTGCCGGCGGCAGTAGAGCGAGCATAGGATGGACACGAGCAGCGTCAGGATCGCGTGCTGCACGAGGTTGACCGCGTGCAGCGCGACCGGGTCGACTCCGAACAGCTCGAGGCACGACGTCAGGTAGACCGACATCATGGCGCGGTAGTAGACCCACTGTTCGATGCCAAACTGTGCGCGGCCGAAGTCGCGGAAGATCGGGCCCCAGTTGCCGACGATCTCGTTGGCGTCGTGCTTCAGCAGGTAGCCCTGCGTGAAGTCGTCGTAGAGAAACCAGCCGTGCAGGACCCACCAGTAGGCGAGCACCGCCACACTCGGCGCTACGAGCCAGGCCCACAGCGACGCACGCGGAAGCGACGCACGCGGAAGCGACCCAGGCGCCGTAGCCGGAAGTGCCGTAGCGGGAGGAGAGGCGTGATGCGCCGCAGCGTCGGCCATCAGGAAGTCGCCTCAGGGGCGCGTAGGGAACGGAGCGGCATGCCGGTATCCTACCGGGTCGGAAGTTTGAATCATCCGTGAGCAATGAGAGAGAGTCAGAGCATGGCCGGCAAAGTGGAAGCGAGTTCCTGGAAGCGTACGCACACCTGCGGGGAGCTTCGCGGCGCGGACGATGGCAAGCTCGTCACCCTCTGTGGCTGGGTCGCGAATCGCCGTGACCATGGCGGAATTTTCTTCATCGATGTTCGCGATCGCTATGGCCTGACGCAGGTGACGGTCGATCCGGAGCGAGTGGACGCGGCGCTGCTCGACGTCGCAAGCGGGCTCAAGGCCGAGGACGTGGTGAGTGTTCGCGGCACTGCCGTGCGCCGTGCGCCGGAGCAGGTCAACCCGCAGCGTGCCACGGGTGAGGTCGAGGTTTTCGCTACCGAGATCGAACTCCTCGCTGGCGCCGAGACGCCGCCGTTCGAGATCCTGGACGAGACGGACACGTCGATCGACCTGCGCCTCGAGTATCGCTACCTCGACCTGCGTCGCCGGCCGCTCCTGGAGGCGCTCGAGTTCCGTTCGAAGTTCTTGTTGGCGATGCGCAACTACCTGGCCGCCCGGCAGTTTGTGGAAGTGGAGACGCCGATGCTCTCGCGTGCGACGCCGGAGGGCGCGCGTGACTACCTCGTGCCGAGTCGTGTGCACAAGGGGGCGTTTTATGCTCTGCCGCAGAGTCCGCAGATCTTCAAGCAGCTTTGCATGGTGGGGGGCGTCGATCGCTACTTTCAGATCGCGCGCTGCTTTCGCGACGAGGACCTGCGCGCCGATCGCCAGCCGGAGTTCACCCAGCTCGATCTGGAGATGAGCTTCGTCGAAGAGGACGAAGTGCTCGAGGTCATGGAGGGGACGGTCGCCGCCGCGTTCCGCGAGGTGCTTGGTGTCGAGGTCGAGCTGCCGCTGCCGCGCCTCGCGTATGGAGACGCCATCGAACGCTTTTGCCTCGACAAGCCCGACCTACGATTCGATCTGGAGCTTGTGGACGTCGCGTCGGTTGCGGCCGACTGTGGATTCCAGGTGTTCACCAAGGCGCTCGAGGCCGGCGGTCGCGTCAAGGCGCTTTGTGTTCCGGGTGGCGCGTCGTTCTCGCGCAAGAAGATCGACTGGCTCGGCAGTTTTGCGCAGGAGTACGGTGCCAAGGGACTCGCCTGGTGCAAGGTCACCGACGATGGCCTCTCCGGACCGGTCGCCAAGTTTTTTCCCGACGCGGCTGGAAGCAAGCTGGCCCAAGTCGCCGGCGCCACGGCCGGCGACCTGCTCGTCTTTGCCGCCGACACGCATGCCGTTGTGCACCGCGTGCTGGGTGAGTTGCGCAACCACGTCGCCAAGGACCTAGGCCTTTGTGATCCCAAGGTCTTTCGCTTTGCCTGGGTCGTGCATTTTCCGATGTTCGAGTGGAGCGAAGAGCGCGAGCGGTGGGAGCCGTGCCATCATCCCTTCACGGCACCGCTCGACTGGGATGTCGATTTCACGGCGGACCCGGGCAACCTCGCGTCGCGCGCCTACGACATGGTGCTCAACGGCTGGGAACTCGGCTCGGGCAGCGTGCGCATCCACCGCCGAGACGTCCAGGAGCGCCTGTTCGAGTTCCTCGGCCTACCCGAGGCCGAGATCGAGGACAAGTTCGGCTTCCTACTGAAGGCTCTGCGCTTCGGCGCCCCGCCCCATGGCGGCTTCGCCCTAGGTATCGACCGCATCGTGGCACTCGCGCTCGGTCGCAGCGGGATCCGCGACGTGATCGCCTTCCCAAAGACCACGAGCGCGGCGTGCCTGATGTCGGAAGCCCCGTCGCACGTGTCGGCGGAGCAACTCGACGAGCTGGCCATCCGCGTCGTGCCACAAGCCGGAACGGACGGTGGCTAGACCTGGCCGAGCGTGGGCGGTCTTTCTTGTGCGGGTCCTTAGGACTTTGGTTCGATGTAGAAGCAGACCGAAGCGTCCCCGCGTGGGGCACGAAGGAGATCGAGGATTCGGAGCTTCTTGCCGGCTTTCAGTAGACCCTTGGGGATCGTGAAGGTCTTGTCCTTCCCGATCTTGGCGCTGTGCGACTCGCCGTCCCCAATCTCGAACACGACGTCGTCGTCGTTGTTGCCGCCATACACCACGTGTACGTCCTCGCCGGCTTTTGGGGGGTTGGGCTTGACTACGAAGAGTGGGCGGCCGGCAAAGGCCGAGCAGTTGAGCCCAATGACGACCAAGAGGCCAGCGCCGAGCGTTGTTAGCGACCAGGCGCGTCGAGCGTAAGAGGGGGCGAGCATCACTTCTCCTCGAGGCGCAGCGCCAACGCTCGCTCTGGAGCGACATGGCCGGTCGAGCTCGCGGCGTCGTCGGAGGACACGAGCGTCGACTCGAGGCCCGGCAAGGACACGATGCGTAAGGATGCGCCATTGGTCGTGGTCATCGACAGCGAGTTGGCGCCCGGCTGATAGAACCACCACTGCGAGAACAGGCGCGTGCCGACGAGGCCTCGGCTATACGGAAGCGGGAACTCGGTGCGAACGATGGAGCCAGGATGCCGCGGGAGTTTTTTCGCACCGGTGGGCATGAGCAGGTCCAGTGAGACGAACAAATAGCAGTTCTTTGCGCCCATCGTGCCGAAGTCGAATGGGAGCTTGTTGTTGCCCCACTGCTGATTGCTCGCACCGACAATCAAGAGCGCCATGGGCGTCACCGGTGCTCGCGTGACGCACACGACGCTGCCGCCGATGACGCCAGCTCCAGCGAATCGATTGGCCGCAGCGTCGACGCGGCCGGAACGAAAGCACGACCGGCCGAAGGTCGAGCGGCTGCCGCCAGGCCGCACGTCGAGGTCCGCGTGCCAGCTGCCGGGGCCTGGTCGCGTCGCATGCTTGCGGTGGACAAACTCGAGGCACAGGTTGTGGTTCGGGACATAGGCGATCGGCGTCTGCAGGACGATGTGCGCCGACACATTGGGCGCGAGACTCGCCACCCTGGTCCCGGGTGCGAGTCGCACCGAGTCCGGCACGCGATACGCGCCGCGATAGACCACCTGCTGGCCGGTGCCGTGATTCGCTGCGAACATGATCGAAGGGTTGCGGATGTCGCGGGACGTCCACGAAGCCAGGATCATGAGGTCGATCCAGCCGCCCTTCATTCCGTTCGGGAAGGCCGCGGCCGTCTGCGCGTCGCGACGCACGATGATGCGGCGGATCGACTTCTTTGCGAATCCACGCAACGTCGAGCGCGCAATGAGGACTTGCGTGCGGCCTTCATAGCCCCCGAACAGGAACGGCTCGATATTGTTGCCGTCGCGCGGTTGCAGCGCGCTGGGGACCGTGCGGCCGTACGTTTGGCCCACTGCCGGCGGTGCAATCCAGGCCAAGGCAACCGGGAAGAGGGCGAGAGCGAGGAGGATCGGTCGCGTTGCTGAGCTCATGGAGTCACCAAGGTTAGGATCAAGAGTGAGGCCGCGTGCACCGTCCGGTGTCGCCCAAACGGCGATGGCCGGGCGGTTTGACGAGAGCCCAGCTTATGCACCGACATTGGTTGCAACAAGGGGGGGAGGCGAGTTCCGGTCAGTCAGGCAAGTCGCATGCCACAACAACGACTTGGCGACGGCCGCAATGTGGGAGCCTTTCGGTATCAATGCGACGAGAGCTCGAAGTGGGTCACGGTCTCCTGGCCTGCGCTGACTTCGATTGGCGTTGGCCAGGTATGACTCACCCGTCGACTCGTATGAGGAGCGATGGTGACGATTGTCACGATGTAGCGTCCTGGCGGCACGGAGCCGTGCAGTTTGCCATCCCCGTCGGCGTCGAGTGCGGCGCGGCGCGCCATGCCTGGACCTTGGCTCGTTGCCACGAGCGTGGCGCGGGCGAAGGCGGCCGGGTCGTCATCCAGCGTGACGCGGGCGCGCAAGGTGCCAGGCCGCGCTGCGCTGCAGTCGAGGTCGCGCTCGCGCACTTCTGCGTTGCGGAGATCATCGACGGTTGCGATGGGGGCCTCCTGGAACAAGCCGGCGCCGGTACGGTATTGCGTCATCCAGACCAAGTAGACGTTCCAGGACCCCGGCGGGATGCCGCGTAGCTCGTAGCGGCCGTTGCCGTCGACATCGAGCAGGCGGCTCTTGCGACTTTCGAACACGCTGCCCGGGTGGGAGAGGCGTGGGTTCGCTGCGGAGACCAAGCGCAGCCATGGATGGAGCGTTCGGACTAGCTCAACGGGCTGCAGCCTGCCTTGGAGCGTCGCACCTTGCTCCACACGGATTCGAAGCTCAACCTGGTTGCGGAGCCCGGTCGTCTGTCGGAACACAACGTGGCTGGTCCCGCGAACGGTGAGCGCGAGGCCGGGGACGTTGGGTATGTCGAACTCGGCGAGGCCATCACGGTCGGTCGTCGTCTGGCCGAGGACGAGCGCGTGGCTGCGCTGGGTAACCCAGGACCGGTCGCCGAGCGGCCGCGCTGGCTCCTCGATGCCGTTACGGGCGGGCGCCGCGCCATCGAGCGACAGCACGAGCCGCAGCGAGCTTGCCGCCACCGGTTTGCGGTCTGCGGAGAGGACCCGGATGTGCGTCCGCCGGTAGCGTGGAAGCACCAATGTGTGCGACTGTGTCGCTGCGTTTGTGACGACGAAGCGGTGGACCGACGCGGCCTCGCCGGTGAGGACTAGCGCGAGATGCGGGCCCGGCCTGAGCCCCGTGATTCTCGAACGTCGGTTCCAGCTCCGCACTCGGTGGAACCGTCGGTCCTCGCGCAATGCGAAGAGCGCGAACTCGCAGTCTGCGACCGGTCGTCCCGAGGCGCCATCGATCACTCTGAGGTCCAGCGCGAGGCCTCGGGTGAGCACGACGCGCACGTCGTGCGCGCCCCAGGCGAGTGCTTCGCCGGTCAGGGCGGAGACGAACCCGGGTTTGGCGACGTCGAGGCGGACGTGCTCCGCCGAGAGCCGCGTGCGTTCGATCACGAACCGCCCGCGCGCGTCGGTGATCGAAGTCTGGACGCTGTCGTGCGCCCGGACTTCCGCGTCCGCGATTGGCCGCCTCTGCGCGTCGAGGACGACACCTTCGATTGTCCCCAGGCTCTTGGCGACGACGATGCGCAGGTTGGTTGCGGGGAAGGTGATTTGCATCGGTGCCGCCAGCTCTTGTGCTAGGCGGGCGGGGCGCCAGACCTCGGCCTGACAGGGGCCCACCGGAAGCAGCTTGGGCGAGCGAAACGTTCCGTCGCTGCCGGAGACGTAGACCATGCTGGTCAGTGCGCGCGGTCGTAGTGCGCGTCCACGGCGCCGGACCAGGCGAAACTGCACGCCCGCCACCGCTGCGCCGTCGGTATCGACGACGCGGCCCGCTACGCGACTGCCGCGCTCGAGACGGAGATCTCCGACTTGCGCACGCTGTCCCGCGCGAATCGCAACGGCCGTACGCACGGCCGCTAGGTGTTGGGCGCACGTAGCGCTTAGCGAATAGAGCGCATCGTCGTTGGCTTGGATCTCGAGGTCGAACAGCCCGTTCGCATTCGTTGTCGAAGCGCTCGGTTTGCCGAGCGAGCCGGCGTCGAGGCGGCGACGCAGCGTGACGGTGGCGGCGGGTAGCGCCGCACCGGTCGTCGCATCCACGCAGCGGCCGACGATGTGCGCGGTTGGCCGGGGCCTCGCGTCTACCGAACGCGCGACTCGCTCGCTGCCGGTCGGCTCGCCGGGCATTCGGTCCGAACCCGAACCGTTCGCGGCTGCCAAGGGACTCGGCATCGCGTCCGGGCCAGCCTCGCCGGTGCCCTGCGCCGGGCGCAGCACCCAAAACATCGACGTGGCCACGACGGCGGCCAGGCCCAGAAGAATCTTCGTTTGCAGGGACATCACCAACAACCTCGGAAGCGCTGTCGATGCCACGGCACCCGCGAGCTTCGTTTCGCGCAGGCCGGCCAGGACCGCGATCGGCGCGGCCCATGACGTTCGGTCCCCGAAGTCCTGATCGAGCGTTTGCCGCAGCATGGCAAGGCCGCGCTTCAGTCGCGTGCGCACCGTTTCGACCGGAACGCCAAGCCGTTGGGCGATGTCGCCGGGCTTGAGTCCGCCGAAGTAACGCAGCAGCACGGCCTCGCGATACGGGGCGCGCAGGGCACCAACCGCGGCGACGAGCTTACGCTGTAGCTCGGCCTGCTCGACGATCTCTACGGTCGAACGCTGCGCCTCGGGCTTGGCGGCCAGGGCCTCGCGGCGCGTTCGGCGGGCCGTCGCCCGACGCTCGGTCGCGGCAACCCGACGAGCGACACCGGCGAGCCACGGGCGCAGCGCACCGCGGCGA